>JADFHP010000111.1 GCA_022567135.1 Chloroflexota bacterium | reverse complement strand
CTTTTACTTCAAGCATTCGGTATTCGGGATCCTTCTAAAAAGCTCTACTCAATGACACTGTCGTCATGGTTTGTCTGGAACGACCGGCTAGCCGACCGCGCCTTCGAGGCTGACTTTCAGCAGCTGGCTGGCCTCCATGGCGAACTCGAACGGAAGCTCTTTGAAGACCTCCCTGCTCCAGCCGGTGATAATCATGTGGTGGGCCTCTTCTTCCGAAAGCCCGCGCTGGAGGCAATAGAAGAGCTGATCGCTACTGACCTTGGAAGTCGAAGCTTCGTGCTCGATCTTTGCGGTGGAGTTGCCTACTTCGATGTACGGCACGGTGTGTGCGCCGCACTTATCGCCGATCAGCAGCGAGTCGCACTGCGTGTAGTTCGAGGCGTTGGTCGCGGACGGCATGATCTTTACCTGGCCGCGATACGTGTTCTGGCCGTGGCCCGCTGAGATGCCCTTCGCCACGATCGTGCTCTTCGTGTTCTTGCCGATGTGGGTCATCTTGGTGCCGGTGTCGGCCTGCTGATAGTTGTTAGTCAGCGCCACCGAATAGAACTCGCCGACAGAGTTGTCACCGATGAGCAGAACGCTCGGGTACTTCCAGGTGATCGCCGAACCGGTCTCTACCTGCGTCCACGAAATCTTGGAATTGACGCCGCGCGCCGCGCCGCGCTTGGTTACGAAGTTATAGACGCCGCCGACGCCGTTCTTATCGCCGGGGTACCAGTTCTGCAGCGTCGAGTACTTGATCTCGGCGTCGTCCAGCGTCACAAGCTCAACAACCGCGGCGTGGAGCTGGCTCGTCTTCCGAATCGGAGCGGTACAGCCTTCAAGGTAGCTGACGTACGCGCCCTTGTCGGCAATGATGAGGGTCCGCTCGAACTGGCCGGTGCCTTCGGTGTTAATGCGGAAGTAGGTCATAAGCTCCATCGGACAGTGCACGCCCGGCGGCACATATGCGAACGAGCCATCGCTGAAAACGGCGGAGTTCAGGGCGGCGAAGAAGTTATCCGAGTATGGCACAACAGAGCCCAGGTACTGCTTAACCAGGTCCGGGTGGTTTTTCACCGCATCGTTGAATGAGCAGAAGATGACACCAATTTCTTCCAGTTTGTCCTGGAAGGTGGTGGCGACCGATACGCTGTCGAAAATCGCGTCGACCGCCACACCGGCCAGCTTCTCCCGTTCATGGAGTGGGATACCAAGCTTGTCGAACGCCTCCAGCATCTCCGGGTCGACCTCATCCAGGCTCTTCGGCGCTTCGGCAGCTACCGGTGCGGCGTAGTAGTACATGTCCTGGTAATCGATTTCCGGGTAGCGCAGGTTCGCCCACGTGGGGTGGCCCTGTTCCGCCGCCAGTTTCACCCAGTATCTGAACGCTTTCAGGCGCCATTCCAGAAGCCATTCCGGCTCTTCCTTTTTGGCTGAGATCAGCCGGACGATGTCCTCATTGATACCCTTGGGGGCCATGTCCGTTTCGACATCAGTTGTGAATCCCCACTTATAACTGGTGTCCGAGAGGTCGGTCGTTCGGGAGATCGTCTGGGGGGTCGCCATGCGCTTCGATTACGTCCTTTGAACTTGATTTTTGCAGCTCGTCTGGAGCTTGTCTGGTTACCGTCAATCTGGGCTGAAACCCCTTCAGCCGCGCAGCCGCCCTGTTGAAAACAGGCTGCCAGCCCATGTCGAACAGGGCGTCTATTGGTCTATATTGAATGCAACTTGGGTAGTGACCCTCGCTACGCGAGTTAATCCTTACCAAATAGGTCAACAATAACTGTAGTCCCCGGCTCATATGGTGTCAACGAAATTCGTCGCGAAGCCCCATTCCCCGGTCGCGAAGGACGGGCCCGGATGAGTATTTCCGCGGCCGTGCCGCCGCTCGAACCGGAGCTGGAGCGGGCGCGGGCCGCGTTGTTTATGGACCTGCGCCAGCGCCTTGGAAACGGCGTCGTCTTAGACGCCATGGAAACCGTGAGGCGGGACTTGATGGTGCCGGACGAATACCGGGATCGGTCTTATGACGACACCTCTCTGCCAATAGAGAGACGTCAGACGATCTCACAGCCCCGCATAGTCGCCGAAATGACCTCGGCGCTCCGGCTGTCCCCGTCGGACATCGTGCTGGACGTTGGCACCGGCTCGGGCTACCAGGCGGCTGTCGCATCGCTTCTGGCGGACAGTGTCGTCAGCGTCGAGCTTGTGCCTGAAATCGCGGACCGTGCGGCCTGCCGCCTGCAGTGGCTGGGATATCACAACGTCAAGGTTCACCGGGTCGATCGGGCCAGCGATATCCTCGGGCGCCCCCAGGAATCCCCATACGACGGGATTGTGGTGGCCGCGGCGGCGCCTTCAATCCCGGACTCTCTGGTATCCCAATTGAGAGAATTCGGCCGGATGGTAATCCCCGTTGGCGGACGCGATCACCAGGCGCTGACCTGCGTCACCCGCACCCCGCACGGTCTCGAAATCCAGGATCTCGGGCCGTGCCAGTTCGTACCGCTTCTGGGCCATGAAGCGTGGTGAATCCGAAACGAATCTGCAGTTCTGATTCACCTTTCCTCATGGTATATTGCAACGAGGATGCCGAAGCTACTATGGACCCACGCGGCGAGCTAATCACGGCCCAATCGCGACCTGATCACGATACAGATTTCATGCGGCGGCCTCATCGGCTGCCCAGCTTGACGCTCCAACTACCGCCGAGAGGCAAAATCCGCCTTGGAATATGAGCCGGTCATCGGCCTGGAAGTCCACGTCCAACTACGCACCCGCAGCAAGATGTTCTGCGGCTGTGCCGCTGATTACCAGACCGCGGGCCCCAACACCAGAGTCTGCCCGGTCTGCATGGCAATGCCGGGCGTACTGCCAGTGATCAACCGGCGTGCAGTTGAGTTCACGATCATGGCCGGGCTGGCCCTCAACTGCTCCATTTCAGAGACGACGAAGTTCGACCGCAAGAACTACGGCTATCCGGATCTCATGAAGGGTTACCAGATATCACAGTTTGATCTGCCGATCGCATACGACGGTTACATGGATCTTGCGCCGTCGGAGACCGTTCCGGGCGGCCACAGGGTCGGTATTACTCGTATCCATCTCGAAGAGGACGTTGCGCGGCTAACCCATGTCGGCACCGGGCGCGGCGGATACTCCTTGATGGACATCAACCGGGCCGGAGTGCCGTTGATGGAGACGGTCAGCGAGCCTGACATCCGGTCTGCCGAGCAGGCGGAGGCATATATCCTCGAACTCCAATCCACGATGCGTTACCTTGGCATTTCGACTGCCAACATGGAAGAAGGCAGTTTCCGGTGCGACGCCAACGTATCGATACGGCCAAAGGGCAGCGATGAGCTCCGCACGAGGGTAGAGGTCAAGAATATGAACCGCGTGCGCGCGGTCGTTCGCGCGATCGAATACGAGATCGACCGGCAGACCAGGATGGCAGAGGCCGGCGAGAGGCTGGAGCAGGAGACGCGCGGCTGGGACGACGATAACGGCGTAAC
Source organism: Chloroflexota bacterium (assembly GCA_022567135.1). Classification (GTDB taxonomy): domain Bacteria; phylum Chloroflexota; class Dehalococcoidia; order Lucifugimonadales; family Lucifugimonadaceae; genus UBA1151. The sequence goes on along the minus strand of JADFHP010000111.1, from coordinate 5,833 downwards.
CCTGAGCCAGCGCTCCAAGGAAGAGGCGAACGACTACCGTTACTTCCCGGAGCCGGACCTTCCGCCGCTCTACATCGATCGCGCGCTGGTCGAAGAGATAAGAGCCTCGATACCCGAACTGGCCGGCAGCAGGCGGGTCCGTTTCGAAACCGAGTACGGCCTGTCGAGCTACGACGCCAAGTTGCTGACCGCGCGACGCGAAACTGCTGACTATTTCGAGTCAGTGGTGCTTTCGAGGGATCATTCCGGCGATGCCATCAGGGCCTTTGCCAAGGAGGCTGCGAACTGGATAAACGGGGAATTGGCCCGGCTGCACAACTCTTCAAACGGATTGGATTCTGATCTAGCAGATACTAGAGTGAAACCGGCGCAGCTTGCGACGCTGGTTGAACTCTTCCAGACGAGGGCTATCAGCAACAACGCGGCCAAACAGGTGCTGGCCGACATGTTTGTAACCGGGCGCGACCCGGAAGATGTAGTGGATGAGAAGAAACTCCGGAAGGTTGACGATTCAGAATCGCTGCTTCCGGTCATCGATGCGGTAATCGATGAAAATCCGAAGGCGGTCGACGATTACCTCAGCGGGAAAGAGACTGCGATCAGGTTTCTGCTTGGACAGGTCATGAAGGCAACACGAGGCGCCGCAGACGCCAACACCGCGTCGCAGATGATCGCTGAGAGGCTGGAGACGGTCCGCAAGGCGTAATGGCAGGCTACAGGCATGAACCGGCCGGTGCGGGGCGCGCCACGGGATCGTCGCGCCTCAGCCAGAACCTCAGGGAAGCGTTGGCGCTCTTCCTTCTGCCCGGCACGGGCATCCGGCGCTGGATCCTGCTCGGCGCTTCCGGCGGCCTGGTATTTGCCCTCGGCGTCGGCTACCTCGTGCGCTTCTTCTCCAGCGTCGCGATACCGAACTTTCTTCCCGGCGCAGGCGAAGCCATTCTCTTCCTTGTTGCGGCCACGGTGGCGATTGGGACCGCATCCGGAAAATTGATGACCATGGTGTCATCTGCTCGGGTCGCGAGCCTGCCGGAAGAGTCGCTGAGAGATTCTATGGTCCGCATCCGTGAAAGGGCCCGCGCTCCCCGGTTTGTCGCCCTTGGCGGGGGAACCGGGTTGGCGGCGCTGCTCAGAGGGCTGAAAGAGCAGACCATGCTCACAGGCATAGTCACCGTCGCCGATGATGGCGGAAGCTCGGGCAGGCTCAGGGACGAACTGGGGCTGCTGCCCCCCGGAGACATAAGAAACTGTATCGTCGCGCTTGCCGATGCAGAGCCTCTGATGAAAGATCTCTTCCAGTACCGTTTCCCGGAAGGCACGGGGCTCGCGGGCCACAGCTTCGGGAACCTGTTCATCGCGGCAATGTCCGGAGTAACCGGGAGTTTCGAAGATGCCGTAACCGAATCGAGCCGGATTCTCAATGTCCACGGCCGGATCGTGCCGTCTACGCTGGACAACGTGCGGCTCGCGGCCGACATGTCGCACGGCAAGAGAGTGCGGGGCGAGACAAACATCACGCTCACCGAAGGTTCGATAGAACACGTTTTTCTGGAGCCTGAAGCCCCCGCCATGTATGAGGGCGCGAGCAGCGCCATAAAATCCGCGCAGATGATCATCGTCGGCCCCGGCAGCCTCTACACGAGCATCATCCCCAACCTGCTAGTACCCGGCCTCACGAAGGCCATATCCGACTCCGGGGCCCCGGTGGTCTATATCTGCAACGTCGCCAGCCAGCCGGGCGAGACGGATAACTACACCGTGGCTGACCACGTGAAAGCGATAATCTCCCACTGCCCGGATTTGAATATCGACTACGTAATCGCGAACTCCGATATGTCTGACCTGCATGCCAGCCATAACACGGCCCACGTCGAGTTGGGCGACATGTCCGGACTGGATGTCAGCGTGGTCGAAACTGATCTCCTCGCCATGGATTTCCGGACACATCACGACTCCAGAAAACTGGCGAACGCGATCATGGCGGTCTACCATGAAAGCGTAGACAGAAACGGCCGCCAGTCCGACAGGTTCGTACGTAACGGTAGGAGCGGCAACGGCGCCGGCGAGGCGTCCGGCAATGAGAGCAAATCGTCCTCGGGAGCGCTTTCTAACTAATGGAAACCCTCGTCAACTGGATCGAGATCATTCTCGCTGTAATGATCATCGGCGTCGTCCTCCTTCAAGTGAGGGGCACGGGCGCCCAGCTGTTTGGCGCGGCCGAAAGCTCATTCCGGGTGCGGCGCGGCTTTGAACGGACGCTCTTCCGGGGCACGGTCGTCCTCGCCATGATCTTCACGGTGATCGCCGTCATAGCGGTCCGCTTGAGCAATTGATCCCGCGATCGTCTTGCGCCTGCCGCGTCTACAGGCGGCTCCAGCTCGTCCCGTCAGTCGAGTCCGATATGGAAATGCCCAGCGCCTCGAGGCGATCTCTGATGGCGTCCGCGTCTTCGTAACGGCTCTCAGATCGGGCCAGTGTCCGCTCGCCGATCATCTCCTCGATCTCGGCGTCAGACGGTCCGTCCGCGTGCACCGCGGGGCCTTCAAGAGTCAGGCCCAGAACAGCCGAAAGCTCACGGAGTGTGTCGCGCGCGTCGGAGACTCCCATGCCGGTATCCCTGGAACGATTGATGTCCCGAACGAGATCAAAAAGCGCCGCGCTCGCCTGGGGGAGGTTCAGATCATCCTCCATCGCCTCTATGAACCGCTCTTTGTAGCGCGCTGGATCCAGCGGCTTCTCCGCGTCCGGGTCCGCGGGCGCGCTCAGGGCGTTTCGAAGTCGCCGGGCCGCGCGCTCCGCGGCATCCAACCCCTCCTCGTCATAGAGAAGCGGACTCCTGTAGTGCGATGAGTAGATCCAGAGGCGAAAAGCGTCGGAACTGTGATCGGCCAGGACGTCACGGATGCGTTTTACGTTTCCGGTGGATTTGCTCATCGTCTCACCGCTGAGACGGAGCATGCCGTTGTGCAGCCAGAACCTGGCGAACGTGTCCTTGCCCGTGTAGGCCCTGGACTGGGCCACCTCGTTTTCGTGGTGCGGAAAGACAAGGTCTAGTCCGCCGCCATGGATGTCGATCACCTCTCCGAGATGGTGGTAGGCCATTGCCGAGCATTCGATATGCCAGCCCGGCCGGCCGCTGCTCCACGGGCTCTCCCACGCCGGTTCGCCCGGCTTCGACAGTTTCCACAGTGCGAAATCGCCGGGGTATTCCTTCCCCGGCTCCGGCTCAAACCTCGTTCCCTGAATCATGTCGCCCAGGGTCCGGTGACTCAACTCGCCATACGCCGGATCGTTCCTGACGCGGAAATAGACGCTTCCCTCGGCTTCGTATGCAAAGCCTTTCTCCATCAGATCGGAGATAAAATCGATGATCTGCGGGATCTCTTCGGTAGCCTTCGGGTACGCCGCAGGCGGGAGGACATTCAGGGCATCCATGTCCTCCAGATAGGCCTCGGTATATGACCTGGCGATCTCCTCCGGCGTGGCCCCATCACGCTCCGCTCGCGCGATTATCTTGTCGTCAACGTCCGTGAAGTTCACGACCCGCCGGACTTTGTAACCCCGGTATTCCAGATACCGGTGCAGAACTTCAAACGTGATCGCGCTAAGCGCATGTCCCACGTGTGAGTAGTCGTACACCGTGACGCCGCACACGTACATACTCACCTCGTCACCGGCCGGCTGGAACTCTTCTTTCTGGCGCGTGAGTGTGTTGTAAAGCTGCATGGGTGTGGAGAGGGTTCGAGACTATCCGGTCGAGGGTATCTGGCCGAGGCTATCGCGCCCGCAACGTGACTATCGCCTGCGCCGCAATTCCTTCTCCCTGGCCGATAGCGCCAACGTGGTCTGTTGAAGTCACTTTAACACTGACTCTGTCCGGGTCAATGTCCAGCGTCTCAGCAATACCGGACGCTATTTCGACGAGATACGGATTGAGCCTTGGTTGCTCGGCGACGATTGTAGCATCGAGATAATCGACCACCCATCCGGTTTCACTTGCCATCCCGGCTGCCTTCCGCAGGATTATCCGGCTGTCTGCCCCGGCCCACTCCGGCGAGCTTGATGGGAAGTGGGTTCCGAGGTCTCCAAGCCCCGCTCCGCCCAGAATCGCACTGGCGATAGCGTGCAGCAAAACGTCGCCGTCGCTGTGGCCCTCCAGCCGCATCCCGAAAGGCACATTGACGCCGCCCAGCCGCAACCCGCCGCCCGGCACGAGCGCATGGCCGTCGAACCCGGTTCCCCAGCGCAGCGCATCGTCTGCCGAGCCACCGGCCGACCGGACATCCCGCGACGCGAGAATCCCGCGCGCCGCGACCAGGTCATCCGGCGTCGTTATCTTGACGTTGTCCGTAGAGCCCTCGAAAACCGTCACCGCGCCGCCGTTTCGCTCGATCAGCATCGCGTCGTCCGTGACGTCTTCGTCCACCGCCCCATGCGCCGCGACAAGCAGATCAGTGCGGAATATCTGGGGTGTCTGGACGGCTCGCAGCGTGCTTCGATCGGGCGTATTTACCACCGCCCCGGCCTCGTCCACCTGCTTAATGGTGTCCGTCACGGGTATAGCCGGCACAGACGCTCCCGTCTCACCGACCGCAGCCAGAGCGCGTTGGATCATCGCCTCGTCAATGAAGGGCCTTGGTCCGTCATGAACGGCGATCAGAGACGGCAAGGGCCCTGCTTTCGCCAACGCCTCAAGCCCCAGCCGGACGGAGTCCTGCCTGCGCGCGCCGCCGGTAACGACGGTGCCGGCCTTATCGAACCTCCGGCTCGCGATCAGGTCCCGGCCAAGGCCCAGATTATGCTCCGCCAGCACGACGACGATTGTTGCTACGGCATCCGAGCGCTGGAACACGTCCAGGCAGTGGGCCAGCACCGGCGCCCCACCCAGGTCCGCGAAGATCTTGTCTGCGCCCTCCATTCGTCTGCTGCTGCCACCGGCGACCACGATGACGCCGAGTTGCGGATCCCGGGTATCACTGGTAACGGCTAGAACGGTGACCATTCGATCAGTTCCGTGATTTCGGAAACGCCCAGATAGCAGGCGTAAGCGATGCCGATCGATTTTATCGACTTGCCCACAAAGACGATGGCGAGGAACTTGTGAACCGGGTACCTCGCGGCGCCCGCCGCGATGCCGAGCAGATCGAAGATGGGATTCGGTACGGTCGCCAGGATGAAGAGCGCCGTTCCGCCCTTCCGATTCAGCCACCACTTGAACCTGGTATACCAGCGGTTTCGCTCGAGCAGGCCGGCTCCGCTTACGCCGCCAAGATATCCCGTCATCTCACCCAGCGTCTCAGCGCTCGCTACGGTCAGCCCTACCAGGATCGGGTTAAGTCCCACCGCCGAGCTGACTCCAATACAGAGAGCGAGCATTCCCGGCACTGGCAGGAAAACAGAGCTGGCGCCGATGAAACTAATTACCCAGATGCTGGGATAACCGATCGAATCGGTCCCGAGCCGCCCCATGATCCAGAGCACGATGCCCAGGATCACGACAGCTAGAACCAGCGCCAGTGTCGCTGCCCGCACCCAGATCGCGTACTGCTCTGCCAGGTGAACCCAGCGATCTCTGCGTGGCAGAGCCGCCGTGTGTTCGCCGGTGGAGCCTGGTGGAGTCAATGTAATCGCTGTCAAGACCGAAGTTTGTAGGCGGTCCTGACCAGGCTTTTAGCCGCGATCGGGCCGGGTATTCTTGGATACGGATTCCTTACCCGGCAAGACTAACCGTTTTGCCCGCGGCCGGATATGGCCGCTCATGCCGTTTTCGCAGACCGCGGCAAAAAAAGAGGCGGGTATCTGTGCCCGTCGCGCTTCAGGCAGTAACCGCCCC
>JADFHP010000110.1 GCA_022567135.1 Chloroflexota bacterium | reverse complement strand
AAAAGCAAAGCGCCCAAACAAAATAGGCGGATTTCTCTACGCTTTGCGCAAGGTGTACCGGTACCGCCGACTGTACCACTCGATAAAATGGCATGGCCTACTTTCTACAGACAGTGACGCTTCCTCGGTGCCTTTGCTGTTTGCATCGAAGGAGAGTATTTGCAGGCTCGACGGGCATCATCGGGCGAGCATCGCAAGATACCTTGGGCTGCAGATCATCAAGGTGCTGGTGATAACACCCAAGGATCTGGTGGCACTGCCTGACCTGCTGCGCTATCCCACGATTCGATCCGTCGCACAGAGGATCCGTGCGTTGCTGGACAATCCTTCGCCGACTGGGAAGCCCTTGGGCGGGGGCCGACCTCACACGAGGGAGGCACTGGAGTCATTGCGGCTTCGGCGATCGCGAAATCGATGTTGGCGCGCAGGGTGTGAAGCGGAACACGGCCGTCCATGGCCTTCTCGGCGCGTGCGATCTCTGCGCCGCCGAGCCGGCCGGAGCAGATCAGCTTGATCCCTTCGGCTCCGGCCTGCATCGTCCGTGTCACGGACTGCCGCATGGCTCTGCGGAACGCCACTCTGCGCTCCAGTTGTTCTGCGACATTCCGTGCGACGAGGTAGGCGTCCAGTTCCGGCTGCCGTATCTCCTGGATATTGAGGCGGGCGCGCTTGCCCGTCAGCTTCTCGAGGTCCGAGCGCAGTTCGTCGACGCGTGTTCCACCGCGGCCGATGACGATTCCCGGCCTCGCGGTATGAATCGATACGACGAGTTCCTGCGGACCGCGCTCGATCTCAGTTTTCGAGATGCCGCCGGACTCGTCGTAACGCGCCTTGATCATCTCGCGGATTTTCTGGTCTTCGATGGCCAACGCCGAGTAGGCGGGGCCGCGCGCGGCGAACCACCGGGCCTGCCATGGAATGGATATGCCCAGCCGGAATCCTATTGGATGGGTCTTCTGGCCCAAAATTCTCTCCCTAACTAACCTGTTGCCGCGTTCGAGGCTACTTCGTCCACTTCAACCATCAGGTGGCAGCTTGGCCTGTTGAACGCGCCGGCGCGGCCTCTGGACTTCGGCCGGAACCGGCGCATGCGCGGGCCCTGATCTGCCGTGATCTTCGTAATTTTCAGATTGTCCCGGCTCATGAATTCGTTGACTTCAGCGTTCGCGACAGCGGAGTTCAGTGTTTTCAGGATGATAGTCGCGGATGGTGAGATCGTGAAGCGGAGCGTATTGACCGCAGTCTCTACGTTTTTTCCGCGCACGAGGTCACACACCAGCCGCATTTTCTTGGCTGAGATGCCAACGCTTTTCGCTCTTGCGTGAGCCGCCATTTTCTATCTTTTTCTCTTACCTGAGTCTCTTGATCCCCAGAGGGATGCCTGAAATCTATCTCTCTACGCGGGGCCGGTTGCCCGGTCGGCCCGGGAGGAGTGGCCCCTGAAGGTCCTGGTCGGCGCAAACTCACCGAGCTTGTGGCCAACCATGTTTTCTGTAATCAGCACCGGGACATGCCGCCGTCCATCGTGCACCGCGATGGTGAGGCCCACCATGTCAGGCATGATTGTGGAGGCCCTGGACCAGGTCCGGATTACGGTCCGGGAGTTGGTGCGCTGCGCCTCTTCCACCCGCTTGAGGAGTTTGGGTTGGACGAAGGGTCCCTTTTTTACTGATCTGGACATGGTCTAAATACTGCTTTTCCGTTTCTCTGGACTTATGGTGGCCTGGCGGCAGGTCAGCGCTTGTGTCGCCGTCTGATGATTAGTTTGTCCGATGCTTGCTTGCGGCGGGTCCGCGGGCCAAGGGCCGGTTTGCCCCACGGAGTCTTGGGCCCCGGCATACCGATGCCTGCGCGGCCCTCGCCGCCTCCGTGCGGGTGATCCGAGGGGTTCATTGCGGAGCCGCGAACGGTGGGTCGCCGGCCGCGATGGCGGGATCTGCCGGCCTTGCCAAGTTTTATGTTCTTATGATCGAGATTACCGACCTGGCCTATCGTGGCGCGGCAGTCTCCGCGCACAAGGCGCATTTCGCCGGACGGCAGTCTGAGAAGCGCATAGCCCTCTTCATGCGCCATGACCTGGGCTACCGTTCCTGCGCTGCGAACCATCGTCGCGCCGCTGCCGGGCCGAATCTCTATGTTGTGGACGAAGGTGCCGGTGGGCAGCGCGGAGAGTTTAGATGAGTTGCCGGTTAGGACGCCGTTGTTGGAGACCTGGCCTACCCTGGCTCCCACCTGGATTCCGTCGGGGGCGACTATGTACGCCTTGGAGCCATCCGGATATGAGAGCAGCGCGATACGCGCCGAGCGGTTGGGGTCGTACTCAATCGCTTCGACCGTGGCGTTGGCGTCGCGGTCGCGCTTGAAATCGATGATTCGGTAGCGTCTCTTGTGGCCGCCGCCGCGATGGCGGACGGTGATGCGGCCGGTATTGTTGCGGCCGCCCGTCTTCTTGAGGGGCGCGAGCAGAGACTTCTCCGGCTTCTTCTTCGTTATCTCGGCGAAGTCGGAGAGTACGGTGCCACGCTGGCCCGGCGACGTTGGCTTATATGTCCTGAGCGGCATTAGCCTACGCTCCCTCGAACAGTTGAATGGTATCGCCCACTTGCAGGGTGACTATCGCTTTCTTCCAGGCTGGCGAAGTGGTCGGCTGGCGTCCGAAACGCTTGGTCTTTCCGGGCACCCGGCTGGTGTTCACGCCAGTGACCTTCACATTGAACGTTGCTTCGACCGCCCGCTTGATCTGGGGCTTGGTCGCCTTCTTGTGGACTTCAAATGCGTATTTCCGGGATTCGCTGAGGAGCGTGGTCTTCTCGGTCACGACCGGTCTGCGCAGAACTTCCCAGGTGTTCAACTTATGCCCCCTGAGCCTCTGCGGTCTTGCGTACGGGCCTTGCAGCGGGCGCGTTCCAGATCTCGTCGACTCTTTGCGCCGCATTCTGCGTGAAGAGCAGGTGTCGGGCGCCGGTTACCTGGAGGGGGTTTAACAAATCGGCCGTCTGCACTTCTACAGCCGTCAGGTTGCTGGCGGACTTGCGAATGATCTCATTTTCACCCGTGGTTATGAGCAACAGGCGTTCCGTGTCGCTGACTGCCTGCAATATATCGGCGAGGTCCTTTGTTTTTGGCGCGGAGATGCCGAGTTCCTCAACGAAGGTCACGTTGCCGCGCCGCAACTGGTCTGAAAGCGCTATACGCAGGGCGAGTCTTCGGACCTTTGTGGGAATGCGCTGCCTGTAACTTCGCGGGTGCGGTCCATGAGCGACGCCGCCGCCCCGCATGGTCGGCGACTTGCGGTCGCCGTGCCGGGCGCGTCCTGCGCCCTTCTGACGGCCGAGTTTGCGGCCTGAGGCCACGATGTCCGATCGTGTCTTGGTATCGTGAGTGCCCTGGCGCTTGTTGGCCCGCTGGGCGTTCACGACCTGATGCAGGACGGGGCCGTTCATCTTTGCGGCCCAAACGAAGTCTGCCAGCTCGATGACGCCGGACTCTTCGCCTTTGCTGTTTTTGACTTGAACTTCCATCAGGATGAAGCTTTCTCGCCGTCATCGCTGGTATCGTCGTCGACCGGGGGCTCTTCTTCGGCCTCAGCTTCGGAATCATCGTCAGAGATTTCCCCGTCGGCTTGGGCGTCTACCTCGGCCTCGGCCTCGGTCTCTGGCTCTTCGGGAGCTTCGTCGGCTGGAGCGTCTACTTCGGTCTCGGCTTCTGGCTCGGGCTCTTCGTCAGGAGCCTCGGATTCAGGAGCCTCGTCGGCTGGAGCTTCTTCGTCTACCGCGATCTCATCGACGGTCTCATCCTCGGTTGGCTGATCTTCGACTGCGTCGGTCGGCAGAACGGTAAATAGCGGAGTGGGCGCTTCGGATTCGTTGCGCTCCTGGAGCTGTACGCGGACGATGCCGTTTTTTGGTCCCGGTACTGATCCGGTAAGTGCGAGGATATTTCGCGCATCGTCTACGAGAGCGATCTTCAGGCCGCTGGAGGTGACATTCCGGGCACCCATGTGGCCAGCCATCCGGGTGCCTTTCCATACGCGGCCGGGTGAGGTGCCTGCGCCGATCGAACCCACTGAGCGGTGGCGGTCGGACTGGCCGTGGGTCTTGGGGCCGCCTTTGAATCCGTAGCGCTTGACGCCGCCGGCGAAACCGCGTCCCTTGGACACTCCTCGCACGCTCACCTTGTCGCCCGCGTGGAAGACGTCTGCGCCGAGGGACTGGCCGACTTCAAAGTCGCTTAGCTCGTCGACCTGGAACTCCTGCAGGTGGCGGTATCTGCCGCCTGAGCGCTCGAGGTGGCCTGCCGCCGGCTTGTTTACGCGGCGTGTCTCCTGGAAGCCGACCTGGACGGCTTCGTAGCCGTCGCGTGCCTGCGTCCTGATCTGCGTGACGACGCACGGGCCGACCTCCACCAGGGTGACGCCGTCAACGCGGCCGTCTTCCCAGTAGAGGGTGGTCATCCCTACCTTGCGTCCTATGAGGCCTTGGATAGTCATTTTATAGATTGATCGGCTTAGAGCTTGCCAGGCTCAGAGTTTGATAGAGATATCGACACCCGCCGGCACGTTGAGCCGGGTCAGGGAGTCTATCGTCTTCGACGTCGGCTCGAGAATGTCGATCAGCCGCTTGTGCGTGCGGAGTTCGAAATGCTCGCGTGATCTCTTGTCGACGTGCGGGCTCCGGATTACGCAGAACCGTCTTATCTTCGTGGGCATCGGTATGGGCCCGGCAACGGCGGCGCCGGTTCGCTCAGCCGCCTCCACGATCTGGCCCGCGGACAGATCGAGCACGCGGTGATCGAATGCCTTGAGTACGATTCTGATTTTCTGACCGGGCATAACCTAAGCCTTTATCGTCATATCCGCCAGGATGGATTTTGGCGCTGGTGCGTAGTGATCGAATTCCAGGGAGAACGAAGCGCGGCCGGTTGTGATGGACCGCAGGTCCGTAGCGTACCGGAACGTCTCCGCCAGTGGAATCATTCCCTTGATCGTCTGGGTCGCCTCGTCCCCTTCCATCATCTGGATCTGGGCGCGGCGGGCGTTGAGGTCGCCGAGACAGTCGCCAAGGAATTCGGCGGGTGTCACGACCTCTATCTTCATTATCGGCTCGAGCAGTCTGGGGTTGGCTTTTGCGGCTGCCGCCTTGAACGCCATGCTGCCCGCAATCTTGAATGCCATCTCGGAAGAGTCGACTTCGTGGAAGCTCCCTCCCGTGAGGACGCCCTTGATGTCGACCGTCTCATATCCGGCGAGGACGCCGGAGGTGACCGCTTCGCGGAAGCCTGCCTCCGCGGCCTTCTGGTAATCCATCGGAAGAACGGCGCCGGTAATTTCGCTGTCAAACTGGACGCCTTCGCCGGATTTCAGCGGCTCGACGCGAATGCGGACGTCACCGTACTGGCCGTGGCCGCCTGTCTGGCGGACGAAGCGGCCTTCCGCCTCAGCCGTGCGGGCGATCGACTCTCGGTAGGCGACTTTGGGCTCGCCAACGTTGACTTCGATATTGAAGTCACGGCGCATTCGTTCGACGGTGACGTCGAGGTGCAGTTCTCCCATCCCGGCGATGATGATCTGTCCGCTCTCTTCATCCGTGTGGACGCGGAAAGTTGGGTCTTCATCGGCGAGTCTGACGAGCGTTGCGTCCAGTTTCTCCTGGTCAGCCCGTTTCTTGGGCTCAACAGCCACCGAGACGACCGGGTCCGGGAACGTGATGCTCTCCAGGACGATGGGGTTGGACTGGTCACAGAGTGTGTCGCCTGTATAGGCGCGCTTCAGGCCAATTGCGGCGATGATCTCGCCGGGGCCCGCGCTTTTAATCTCCTCGCGGTGTTCGGCGTGAATACGCATCAGGCGGCCCAGCCGCTCACGTTGGCGACGTGCCGGATTGTAAATATTCATGCCGGTTTCGAGCTTGCCGGAGTAGACGCGCAGGTAGACCAGACGGCCTACGTGCTGGTCTGCCACCACCTTGAACACGATGGCTGCGACCGGGGCGTCCTCGCTGGCCGCTCTCTCGACGGTTTCATTGGTCTTCGGGTTGATGCCGGTCGTAATGGGCACGTCGAGCGGAGACGGCAGGAAGTCGACGATAGCATCCAGTATGGGAGCGACACCCATGCGGCGCAGCGCGCTGCCGCAGAGGGCGGGCGCTATCCTGCCCTTGATCGTGGCGCGCCGGAGTCCGTCAGTAAGCTCAGCCTCGCTGATCTTTTCGTCAACGAGGAACTTGAGCATTAGATCGTCATCAACTTCGGAGATCTTCTCGACCATCACGGCGCGGTGTGCTGCGGCCTCTTCGGCAAGGTCCTCGGGCATGGGAACTTCTTCCGGATGGACAGAGTCGGGCTCGAATCTGTAAGCGCGCATCGTGATGAGGTCGATCGCGCCGGTGAATTCCGCCTCTGCGCCGATGGGCATCTGGATTGCGACGGGGTTGCCCTTCAGCCGCGTGCGGATCGATTCGAGCGCGGCGAAGAAGTCGGCGCCCATTCGGTCCATCTTGTTGACGAAAATACAGCGCGGGACGCTGTACTTGTTGGCCTGTCGCCAGACGGTCTCCGACTGTGGCTGAACGCCGGCCACGGCATCGATGACCACGATTCCGCCGTCGAGGACGCGCAGGCTGCGCTCGACTTCAGCCGTGAAGTCGACGTGGCCGGGGGTGTCGATAATATTGACATCGTGGCCACGCCACTTGGTCGTCGTGGCTGCGGAGCCGATGGTAATGCCGCGCTCGCGCTCGATGTCCATGAAGTCCATGATCGTATTGCCCTCGTCGATGTTGCCGATGCGATGAGTCGCGCCAGTAACGAAGAGGACGTTTTCCGTGACAGTGGTCTTGCCGGCATCTATGTGGGCAATGAACCCGATATTGCGGATCTTGGACACTGCTTTTTCGGTTCTTGTTGCGGTTGCCATAAGTCTTCAATAGCCCGATGTTTGAGGCGCAGCCAGTCGGCTGCAGGGTTTTTCTCTGCTCCGGAATGTTTGGTGTGATTACCAGCGGTAGTGGACGAATGCCCGGTTGGCTTCTGCCATCCGGTGGATATCTTCACGGCGCCGAACTGCTGAGCCCTGGCCGCGCGTGGCCTCCAGAAGCTCTTCGTACAGGCGTCTGTGCATCGGACGGCCGCCGCGGACTCGAGCGCCCGTAACCAGCCACCGCAGCGCCATGGAGGTCCGGCGTTCCGGCCGGACTTCGGTGGGCACCTGGTAGGTTGCGCCACCGACTCGGCGGGAGCGGACCTCAAGAGCTGGGGTTGCGTTTCGCACCGCCTGCTCGAAGATCTCCAGTCCCGGCCGATTCAACTCTTGCTCAAGGGCTTCGAGAGCCGTGTAGACGGCGTACTGCGCCTTCGTCTTCTTCCCACCCAGCATCACCTTGTTAATGAAGCGCGTGAGCAGGACGCTGTCATAGCGCGGGTCTGCAGGAATGATCCTGCGTACTGCTGCCCTTCTGCGTGCCATCTGTCGTTTCTAAAGCTTTCTTCTGGCCTGTTCGTTCTGGTTGAGTTGGTCGGCATGCCTGTGGCCGACGGGAGAGGCCCGTCGAGTCTTGCAGGCGGAATAGACCCGGTCCTACCGACCGGGCGTGCACGAAATTCTTACGAGCGCGTCGCTCCGTACTTGCTACGGCCGCGCTTCCGGCCCTCTACGCCGGCGGTGTCGAGAGCGCCGCGGACGACGTGGTAGCGAACGCCGGGAAGGTCTCTTACCCGGCCGCCGCGAACGAGAACTACGGAGTGTTCCTGGAGGTTGTGGCCCTCGCCGCCAATGTACGCCGTAACTTCCATACCGTTGGTAAGGCGCACGCGCGCGACCTTGCGGAGCGCGGAGTTCGGCTTCTTCGGCGTGACTGTCTTCACCTGGAGGCAAACGCCGCGTTTCTGGGGTGCGCCGGCGCCACGCGTCATGCGGTTTGTAAGCGAATTAAATTGCATGCGCAACGCAGGTGTCTTGGATTTCTTGACACTCTTCTTGCGGACCCCGCGGATCAGCTGATTTGTCGTTGGCATTGTCGGACTCTAAAAACCTCGAAATACGCGCAGCGTCCGCGGCAACACCGCCGCGGGCGACAAACGATAATTATAGTCAGCGCGGAACGCCGCAGTCAACGGATTTCGTATTCGATTATTCCAGACGTCGCCAGGTGGCGGGCACCAGCCGCTTCGGCGGACAGAGGCGGCGGCATTCGTGACCCTGGCATGGCGCGATGGCCGTCCGCGTATTAGACTCCGCTGGAGATCGGGAAAGTTTGGATAGCCTGACGGCGTGGGTGGGGCGCGATCATGGTTTTCAGACCGAGTGAGCTGGACATTAGGGACGACAGCGATAACCGGCGGAGGCCCTCCGGTGCGGTGGACTTGGCCGAAGGAGAGTCGGATTACGATCGCTGTGAGTGCGGCCACATTCGCGGCCGTCACGCCGGAAACAGCCGCTGTACCAATACTGGTTGTGGCTGCCAGATGTTCCGGCCCGATGATCGAGCCGGGTAAGCGGTGGTGCCGCCCGTTCCGGTGTAATCCCGGTCGGATGGGCGAGAGAGGCGTAGCGCGAGCCTCTCGCCGGTATGTGGTCAGCAAGTCCGCGACTCGTGGATGAAGGCGCAGCGGCGAAGCGCGGGCGTGTGCAATATTTCACATATTCGCCCGTTCTCGGTATGATCTGACGATTACCGGGCCGCCCATGAGATCGGCATTTTCTGCCGCCGCATAATGTTAGCCACGGCCTCGCGCGCCGGGCAGTTACACGGATTAGCCGCTAGCCATGATTCAAGTTGCAGTGCTGGACTCAAATGGCGGCCTGGGCGCGATCGGCGAGCAGCTGGTCTCCCTGAATCCAGAAATAACACTCTCCCCGGTAGCCCGCGGGCCCGCCGGATGGGATAGTCCGACGGGCGCGGACGTTGCGTTAATCGCGGCCTCGAATGGCGAGGTGAAGGGCATTACCGCAGCGGCCAGCGCCGTCCGGGGCGCGGGCCTGCCCTGCGTCGCGCTACTACCCATGCCGGGTCTGTTCGAACTCGATCTCGCGGCGGGCATTGTTGAACTCTGTTTTCCTCCGTTTACTGCCGAGGAGGTTGAGATCCGCATCATCGCTGCCTTGCAGCGCGCAGGCGGACCGAAGAGCGCGAACCGGGTGGACGCGGGAGAGCTTTCCATGGATCTGGATCGCTACGAGGTCACGGTAAGCGGCAAGCGGATAGACCTGACTTACAAGGAATACGAGCTGCTCAAGGTGCTTGCTTCCAATCCAGGCCGGGTGTTTTCAAGAGAGGCCCTGTTAAAAGAAGTGTGGGACTACGACTACTTCGGCGGGACCCGGACCGTAGACGTGCATGTCCGGCGGGTCCGCGCGAAGACCAACGATGCCCGTCATCGGTTCATCGAGACTGTCCGCAATGTTGGCTACCGTTTCCGCACCGTCAACTGAGTTCCTGTATCGACGTGGCTGATTCTGGCAGCGCCGCGACCCAGTATCGCAACAA
>JADFHP010000109.1 GCA_022567135.1 Chloroflexota bacterium | reverse complement strand
GTCGGCGCCAAACTGCCGCGCCATCTCCCGGCGAACGGGGTGCGGCTCTGATGCGATTATTCGTCCGGCGCCGCGTAGTTTGAGAAACGCCACCGTGAAGAGGCCGATGATTCCCGTGCCGATTACCAGGGCGTCGAATCCATCTTCCTGCGGGCCCAGCATATCCACGCAGGAAAGCGCGCAACCCGCCGGCTCGGCCATCGCCGCTGATTCCAGGCTGAGTCCCTCCGGCAACGGATATGCCGCGTGCTCGTCGACCATCACGTACTCGGCAAACGCCCCGGCGCGGCGCGGCTGCCGCTCACAGTGGCCCATCGTCCACGTCCTGCAGGCGTCGCACTCCCCGCAGCCGGAGCGCGGCACGCACGAGACCTCCTCGCCAACCCGGCTTTTCGGGACGCCATCGCCAACTTCCACTACGACACCACTGAACTCGTGGCCAAGCACGTCGGGCGCGTCCCATTCGTACAGGCCCTGCGTCGTGTGAATATCCGTCCCGCATATGCCGGCCGAATCGATCTTCACGATCATCAGTCCGGGTTCGATCACAGGATCCGGTGCCTCGTCGATCGTGAATTCCGTTCCGCCTCGCCAGGTCGCGACTTTCAAAAAATCTTCCTCCGGGGATCAATAAGTTGGCGCATGATAACCGAACCCCCGGCGGCTGTTCTTCTCGCAGCCCCGCCATCACAGCCCGGCGCGGGCGTATACTCCCGTCGCTCATGGCTGCGCGGGCTGGCTGCCTCGCAGCGTCTTCTTCGTGGGCGGCCTGTAACGAAAAATAGCGTAGGAGCGATTGCGAATGCGCGTGTCCATGTGGCACGGAAGGGACGAATTCACCGTGGAAGAAGCTCCGGACCCTTCGCCGGGCCCGGAGGACCTCGTCGTTGAAGTCGATACCGTGGGCATATGCGGGACGGACGTCCACATAACCCGGGGCCTTTTCCCATCCACCCCTCCGGCCGTGCTTGGCCATGAGTTCAGCGGAAAGATCGTTGCCGTTGGCTCAGACGTCGACGCCTCCCGGGTCGGAGAATCGGTCGTCTGCGATATCACCACCCACTGCTTCGAATGCGAGGAGTGCAAAGACGGCCGCTGGAACCGTTGCGAGCGCGCCAGGCCGTCGTCGGGCGCGTACGCTGAGTTCGCGCTGGTCCCGGCCGCCAGCGCCGTGGTGGTGCCCCAGGGGCTGGCTCTGGAAGCGGCCGCGCTCACCGAACCCGCCAGCTGCTGCCTCTCCGGTATCGAGATGTGCAACGTCCAGCAGGGCGACACGGTCGCGGTGATCGGCGGCGGCGCGATGGGCCTGTTTACGATGGCGTTCGCCAAACTCGCAGGCGCCGGCACGACCATCCTCTCCGACCCGATTCCCGAGCGGCGCGCGATGGCGAAGCAGCTTGGCGCAGACATAGTCCATGACCCCGCTGAGGGCGACCTCGCCGACGCTGTTGCAGACGCCACCGGGGGCAGGGGTGTCCACCTGGCGGCGGAGGCCGTCGGTAGTCCGGAGCTGGTGAGGAAGGCCCTTGACCTGACGCGGCCCAGAGGCACGCTGCTGTTGATAGGAGTCAGTCCCAGGGGTACTCGGCTTCCCATCAACCTGTACGAATTCCAGTGGCGCGAAACCGTGATTCGAGGCGCCTTCGGCCGCGGCACCGCGTTCGCGCGGACGCCGGACGCGCTGGCTGAGCTGGATCTGGAAAATTTCATCACCCACCGATATCCCCTCAGCGGTGTCGCGGAAGGCATCGCAGCGACAGGGCAGGGGATAGGCGTGAAAACTGCGATCAAACCACAACTGCCGGAATAGCCCGAAACGGCAACCAGGCAGCAACCAGAAAAAACATTAAGTTGAGGAGCAAAAATGCTTGAGCGATTCCACGTTCCCGAAGAGATCGCCGTACGCATCCAGCAAGGTGACATGCGGGCGTCTGTCGAAGAGATATTCCAGAAGATGGGAATGCCTGCCGGTGATGCGGAACAGGCAGCCGATGTGCTGCTGTATGCCGACATCCGTGGAATCGAGTCCCACGGCGTCTCGAACATGATGCGCGCCTACGTCGCCGGCTTCGGCGCAGGCAGGATCAACCCCACGCCCAACCCCAGGATCATCAGAGAGGCCGCCGCCGTCGCGACGCTGGACAGTGACCGGGGCCATGGGCTCGTGGTCGGTCCGCAGGCCATGAACATGGCGATCGAGCGTGCCGAAAAGTACGGCATCGGCTCGATCTCGGTGACCAATGGCGCCCACTTCGGCGCCGCCGCATATCACGCAGCGATGGCGCTGGAGCACGACATGATCGGACTGGCGATGACCACCGGCGGAGTCGCGGTCGTGCCGGTTCACGGCGCGAAGCCTATGGTCGGCCTCAACCCCATCGCAATCGCGGCGCCGACCAAACACGAGCCGCCGTTCATCTTCGACGCCGCGATGAGCTCAGTGGCGGGCAACAAGATCAGTCTGGCGCGGCGGCTGGGCGTCGATATCATGCCCGGCTGGATCGCCCGCCCGGATGGGACGCCGATCATGGAAGACACGCCGATTCCCGACGACTACATGATTCTGCCACTTGGCGGCACGAGAGAGATAGGCGCACACAAGGGCTACTCGCTGGCGGTGATGATCGAAATCCTCTGCAGCGTGCTTTCCGCCGGCGGCGCCGGGCCGTTCAGACGCGGCGGCGCTTCACACCATTTCGTCGCCTACAAGATTGACGCATTCACCGATGTCGACCTGTTCAAGTCGGATATGGACGAATACCTGAGAGCGCTTCAGGACACGCCCACCGCGCCCGGACACGATCGCGTCGTCTACGCGGGCCTTCCAGAACACGAAGAGGAAGCGGAGCGCCTCGAAAAGGGTATCCCGTACCACCCGGAGGTGATTGACTGGTTCCGCAGCATCGCCGCGGAACTGGGCCTGGAGAATCGCTTCGGCTAGCGCGGGGCGGGGTGATTCTCGAACACTGAGATGCTTCGGGGGGTCTCAGCATGGCACATACCGACGGAGGCGGATTGCGAGTATCGGGTTCCGCGTTGACGCTCATTGCGCCAGCGGTATGTTTCCACCGCGTCAGGCTGGCGGCGGAACATTCGGGTCAGATTCTGTGTACTCGTATTTCCGCACCCCGGGTATGAACTGCCAGATCGCCATGACGACGAGTACCGAGACCACGCCGCCGATGACCATGGTGTTGCCGGCGCCGATCAGCCCGGACATCACGCCAACTTCCATCTGGCCGACGTTGTTGGCGGCCATGGCGCTGAATGAGTGGGCGCTGCTGGCTCTGCCGAGCAGCTTGTCCGGCGTTGTCAGCTGGACCACGGTCTGGCGCATCACCATGCCGACGGCGTCTGCCGCGCCCAGTAGTGCCACGATCACGAGGCCGAGCAGGAATATCCGGTTTAAGCCGAAGGCAAACAGGAGAATCGCGTATGCCAGGGTGGCCACCAGGACGATCTTGCCCTTGTGCTTCATGGCCGCTGTGCGAAGCACGATGACCGTGCCGGCAACGCCGCCCAGCGAGTTGGCGATGTTCAGCAGTCCGACGCCTGCCGCTCCCAGGCCGTAGAGCTGGTCGGCGAAGATCGGGAAGAGCATCCGATAGAAGCTCACGATGGTCACGCCGATGTCCATGAGGTAAAGGCCGGGGAGGATCTTGTGCGAGAAGACGAAGCGCCAGCCCTCCACGATTGAGGCGATTCCTGTTGGCCGCGAGCCGCCCTGCGGCGCCCCGGAAACCGAGATCAGAAACGGGGCTATGACGCTGATGCCGGCCATGCTGGTGGCGACGGCAAAGGCGGCCCCTGCGCCGAATACCTCGAACATGAGGATGAACAGGAGCGGCGCGACGATTCCCGATATCTGGAACGTGGCGGTGTTGGTGCTCACGGCGTGCGCGATGTGAGATCGTGGGACAACGCGGGAGACCATGGCCTGGCGGGCCGGGTTGCCGATCATGTTGAACATGCCGGAGAGCCCGGTGACTGCGAATATGTGCCATGTCTCAAGGCCATCTGAGAGCGCGAGCACGGTCAGGGCGAGCAACATCCCGAACGCGACCGCCTGCGTCATGATCATTAGCTTTTTGCGGTCGGCGTTGTCGGCCAGCGCGCCGCCGTAGAGCACTACGGGCATCTGCAGCAGTTGGACGGCGCCAAGCAGGCCAAGCTGCGCGGCCGAGCCCGTCGTGTCGTAGAGCCACTGCGCGGATACCAGGATCCGCATCTGCTGGGTGACTGTGGCGGAGACGTTCCCCAACCACAGCATCGTGAAATCGCGATACGCGAATGCCGCCCACGGACTCAGGCCCCTGGTCGATGCACCTTCGGCATCTCCGGCAAGATCGCCGGCGGCTTCGTCTGCTGCGGTTGCCTCGTCACGAGACGACATCAGGCCGCGGTGAGGCCGGAATGGAAAGAGCGGGTCGATTTCACGGCCCGGATATTACGCCCACTCATCTGCCCCCGCAATTGAAGACTCGTATGCCGGTTTCCCCCCGGCGACTCGTTTACATTTTTCCCCGGCAGGATCACCAGTCTGCCGGGCCGGCCGGTTGACCCCCGGCCCGCGCCGCGGGATGATCGTGCGTCGCACACCCAGACCACGGGAGACGAAAAATGAACATCCTGGTAACCGGCGGATCAGGAATAGTCGGCCACTACGTCATCGACGAGCTATACCGCAGCGGCCACGAAGTCGTGAATGCGGACGTCGTCAGGATGTCCAGCAACCTGACGCACAGCGGGACTCTTGGCACCGCCGGGCCGGAGCGCGCCTTGAAGATGCGTGATGACTGGCCGCATCTACCGAAGTTCTTCGAGGTGAACGTCACCGAGTACGGCCAGGTCATCTCCGCCATGGACGGGTGCGACGGGGTAATCGCCCTCGGCGCCAGGCCAAGCGCCGCCCGCTACACCGAAGAAGACGTCTTCTTCACCAACACAATGTCGATGTGGAACGTGTGCCGGGCCGCGGAGCAGCTCGGCATCAAGAGCGTGGTGCTCGGCTCGTCGTACAACGCGATCGGGGCGATGGGCACCGCCGCGAGGTGGGCGCCCGGGGAGGTAAAGCCGCCCGATTACCTGCCGATCGACGATGTGCAGGGAACCCGCTCCGAGGACCCATACAGCGTGGCCAAATGGATTGGCGAGCAAGTTGCCGACGCGTTCGCCCGCCGGAACCCCGACATGCGAATCGTCAGCGCACGGTTCAACGGCATGTGGGACGACGATAGATTCAAAGCGCTCGCCGCAGATCCGATCACTGATCCGTGGAACCGGTGCCAGGGATTCTGGACCTACCTCCACATCGCGGACGCGGGGCTGGCCTGCCGGATGGCGGTCGAATCGGACGGCTGGTCCGGCCACGCTCGCGCATTTCTCCATGCCGACGACACGATGCTCAACATTCCGACGATGGAGGCGATCAAGGCCGTCTACCCGGACGTTCCCCTGCGCTCGGAGTTCGCCGGGTTCAAAGGATTCGAAGCGCCGATCCTGAATGACATCGCCGAAAAAACCTTCGGATGGAAGCCCCGTTACTCGTGGCGCGATGAGCAGTTCCAGCCGTAGTCGCCCGGTGGTATTCCCAGAAATTTTCAGGGTGCCAGGGCGATGGTGATCGCTCCCGCGCCAATGATCCCGGCACCGAAAATCCTTCCGCGCCCGAATGGCTCTTTTAGCAGCACCGCGCCCATGATGACTCCGGCGACGATACCGATTTCTCTGAATGGTCCTACGTAGCTCACCCGCGCCAGTTCGAATGCGGTGAGCACCAGGCCGTATGCCGCGAACTGAAGAAGTCCGCCGGCGACGATCGTGGCGCGGTATGTGCGCCACTCGCTTGCAAACTGTGCCCGGCTGAAATCCCGCATCACAAAAGGAAGCATCCCGAGCGTCCCTGCAGCTGTCACAAAATACATGTAGAGGAACGGCGTGACGTGCTCCACGCCCTGCTTGTCGACCACCGAGTAGATCGAGATCACGATGCCGGTGGCCAGCGCGTAACGGACGCCAATGTCGTTCAGGAACCAGCCCGGGCTTGTTATCAAGGCTTTGAATCGCCCCCACCAGGTGAGCGTGAATATCCCGGTGAGGATCAGCGCGGCGCCGATCCACGCTGCGGCCGAGATCGTCTCGCCCAGCCAGAGCAGGCCGAGGACAGGGATCAGCATCAGTCCGAGTCCGCGTGCGAGCGGGTAGGCGATCGAAAGGTCTGTATTCGCGTATGCCCGGCTGAGGCCCATGAAGTAGGCGATGTGGAGCAGCCAGGTGGCCAGAATGAAGATCCAGCCCTCAACCGATGGCGTGTTCAGGATGAGGAGAACGATTGCCAGCGGCGCCATGATGATGTTGGCGGACAGCGCCATCCACCACGTGAAAAGCTCCGGCGTCTTTCCGTGCTTGGCGAAGTAGTTCCAGGAGGCGTGGGCCAGTGCGCTGAGCAGCACGAGGCCGATTGCGGCGCCGGTCATGGTGTGAGTGTAACGCCGACCCTATGGGCGGGCACCGGGCGGGGCGGGAGTCGGGCGGGGTATCAGATCGACTACCGGGCGGCGCGGGCGGCCGATTCGAGCACCCACCCAACCCGGAGTTCGACCTCTCCATCGGCCCACGGCTTGCTGATGAAGTCGCGAGCGCCCAGGCTCCGGGCGAGGCTGAGGTCTTCCGGACGGCCTTTGGCGGTGACCATAAGCACTGGAATATCGCTGGTCGCCTTGTCCGCCTTCATGTTGCGGAGCGTCTCAAAACCATTGACTTTGGGCATCGCAACATCGAGAAGGACCAGATCAGGCCGGTGCTCGGCAACCATATCCGGCACCTGCGACCCGTCCGACGCTTCGATGATTTCGTAACCGGCGTCCTCGAGGATGGTCGCAAGTGCCAGTCTCACGTCTTCACTATCGTCAACGACGAGAATTCGCGCCATCTCTCGGATCATCCTCCTGATCAAACCGCCCGCCAATGTTACGTTCGCCGGGCGACCATGAAGTCTCGGCTGGGTCAAATATTGGTAAAGCCTCTCCCAACTTCGCCCCCGTGTAAAGAGCCGTCCGGACACGCAGATATACTCCGCGTTCAGAAAACCCGGCCCGCACCCGAGGGGCAGGCGCATCAGTCATTGGGAGGACCGTCATGCACTACCAGATGGAACGAACCGACGGGTGCCGGATATCGGACGCGTGGACATATCGGGGTCTCAAAACCGTCGTGATGGAGAACGAACTCATCAAGGTCACGGTTCTGGCGGACAAGGGCGCGGACATCTACGAGTTCATCCACAAGCCCACCGACACGGACTTCATGTGGCGCACACCGTGGGGAGTCAGGGACCCTCGCAAGTTCATTCCCACGACCGGCTGGCCCGGCGGTATCTGGCAAGACGTCTACGAGGGTGGCTGGCAGACGCTGGCGCCGACCGGCGGGCCTCCGATGACGTATGCGGGCGCCGAGATCGGGCAGCACTCGGAAGCTACCACGATGCCGTGGGACGTGCAGATACTCGATGACACTCCCGAGCGGGTAAGTGCCCGGTTCTGGGTGCGGACCTACCGTACGCCGTTTTTCATCGAGAAAACGCTCAGCATCGAATCCGGGAATCCGGTGCTCACGGTGGAGGAGTCGATAGTCAACGAAGCCGAAGAGGAATCCGACGCCGTCTGGGGCCAGCACATCGCCCTCGGTCCGCCGTTTCTCTCCGAGCATTGCCGCCTCGACATTCCTGGCGCGGGCTTCATCGTGCCGGGGGAGGGCGTTGAGTCGGAACGGCGGCTGGAGTCGGGCCAGGCCGGCGAGTGGCCGATGGCTGAGAAGAACGGCGGGGGCCGGGTGGACCTCCGCCACATACCTCCTCGTTCAGATCGCCTGCAGGACTACATGTCATTTACGGACCTCGCAGATGGCTGGTATGCGCTGACGAACCCGGTACGCCGGGTCGGTTTCGCGTTCGTGTTCCCGAAAGAGACTTTCCGCTATCTCTGGTACTGGCAGGTCTTTGGCGGAGGACGCGGCTACCCGTGGTATCGGCGCACCTACAACGTTGGCCTTGAGCCGTTCTCGAGCCTGCCCAACGGGCTTCCCATGCCGGGCTCCGACGAGCCGACCTCGATGCGGCTGGCGGCAGGGGAGCGGCGCAGCGTCGTGATGAAGGCCGTTGCGTATGTGCCGCCGGAATCGGCATCGGGTGTACAGAGCGTCTCTCCCGACGGCACGGTCTCTTTTCTGGACGGGTGATGACTACCCGCTGAGGAAACTTCGGGAGTCCGCTGAGATACCATCGAGGCAGGCTGCTGCTGATTTCTGAATGCGGGATGGGAAGGGATGCTCAAAGCGCTCAATGGCGCCGATATCGCCCCTGAGGCTGTCCGTGACAATGTCCGTGACAGGGTGCTCTGGCTGGCGACTTCGATAGTCCACTGGGCCAACCACGTCCGGCCCGGCCAGGACGGAACCAAGGTTGGCGGCCACCAGTCTTCCTCGGCATCGTCTGTGGCGCTCCTATCAGCTCTCTTTTTCGAGACCATGGACGCCACGGACCGCGTCGCCATCAAGCCGCACGCATCCCCCGTGTTCCACGCCATCAAGTTCCTGCTTGGCGAACTCCCCGCGGAGTACCTGACCCGGTTCAGGGAGTTCGGCGGGCTGCAGGCCTATCCGAGCCGCTCCAAAGATCCTGATCAGGTTGACTTCTCGACGGGCTCGGTTGGTCTGGGAGGCCCGTCCGCCGCGATGGGCGCGCTTGTCCGCGACTATCTGGAAGCGCGCGACTTGGAGACCACTTCCGGACGGTTTTTCGCGCACATTGGAGATGCGGAGCTTGACGAGGGCTCGTCATGGGAAGCCGTTGCGGAGCCCGCCCTGGCGGACATCGGCCGCTGCATCTGGATAGTGGACCTCAACCGCCAGAGCCTGGACCGCGTTGTGCCCGGCATCCGGGTCGCACGTTTCCAGGAGATGTTTGCCGTAAACGGCTGGTCCGTGATCGTCGCCAAGTACGGAGATGAACTCAGCGAGTTGATGGCCCGGCCGGGCGGCCACGCGTTGCGGCGCCGTATCGACGAGATGAGCAATGAGGAGTACCAGGGCATTCTCATAGCGCCCATAGAGTCGGCGCGCGAACGCCTCATCGGCGGCGCCGGGTCGTTGAGGCGTGATCTCGAGCGCTGCATAGGCGACGTAGACGACGCGGAGCTGTCGCGCAGGCTCGCCAACCTTGGCGGCCACGATATCGGCACGCTGGTGAGGTGCTACCGGGAGGCGTCCCTCTCGCCGGGTCCGGCGGTCGTATTCGCATATACGGTGAAGGGCTGGGGGCTCCAGAGCGCAGCCGATCCACGCAACCATTCCGCTCTGCTGACGCCGGAGCAGTACGGCCAGATCGCGAGCGACCACGGGATATCGCCGGAAGATCCGTGGCAGGTTTTTCCAGATGGCTCGGCAGAGGCTCAATACCTGAGCAACGCCGCCGAAAGGTTGCGGCGGCCCGAGCCGGTCAGAGAGCCGCCCATTACGTTCAGGCCGA
>JADFHP010000016.1 GCA_022567135.1 Chloroflexota bacterium | reverse complement strand
CGGCGCGCAGAAGTCGGTGGTGGACGAGCACGTCCAGCCCATCGTTCTCGGCGAAGACCCGTTCGATCGCGAGAAGATCTGGCAGAAGCTGCGCCACATGCAGCGCATCGCGCCGTCCGGCCTCACGGACAGGCTCATCGGGGTTATCGACATCGCCCTCTGGGACCTGGCAGGCCGCCACACGAACCTGCCGGTGCACAAGCTGCTCGGCGGCTTCAGGGACAAGGTCCTCGCATACGCCAGCACGATGGTAGGCGACGAGATGGAGAACGGCCTCGCAACGCCCGAAGACTACGCCCATTTCGCCGAGTGGGCCGTCAAAGAGCGCGGCTACAAGGCCTTCAAGCTCCACACATGGCAGCCGCCCATCGAATGGGCGCCGAGCTGGCAGATGGACGTGAAGGCATGCGCTGCGGTGCGAGAGGCGGTCGGGCCGGACATTCCACTGATGATCGACTCCTACCACTACTACAACCGGATGGACTCCCTCCTGCTGGGCCGAGCGCTTGAGAAACTCGACTTCTACTGGTTCGAGGAGCCGATGGACGAGGCGAGCATGTCCTCCTACGTCTGGCTGGCCGACCAGCTCGACATCCCGATCATCGGGCCCGAGACGATGGGCGGGAAGATGTTCACCCGGGCCGAGTGGATCAAGAGCGGCGCATGTGACATTTCCCGAAGTGGCGTCGGCGACGTCGGCGGGCTATCACCGCTCATGAAGTGCGCGCACCTGGCGGAGTCGTTCAACATCGCCCTGGAAGTCCACGGCGGCGGCGCCGGCAACCTGAACGCCCTGGGCGCGATGGGCCTGCCCGGCGAGTTCTACGAGCGCGGCCTGCTCCACCCGTTCATCGACTACGAAGAGCCGGCTGCCTACCTGAACACGCTCTTCGACCCCATGGACGATGAGGGCTACGTCCACATGCCGACGGCGCCCGGCATCGGCCTGGACATCAACTTCGACTACATACAGGCGAATCTCGTATAGGCGCTGGTCATCACATAATGGGGGCACTACTGGAGCGTATGGAACAGATGCTGAAACCGGGAGACAAATTTCCACGCCTCGAACTTGAGGTCGTCGGCGGCGATAAGCTGGTCCTGCCGGACGAGTTCGCCGGCAACTGGGCCTACATCATGGTCTACAGGGGCCACTGGTGACCGTACTGCAATCGGCAGTTAGCCGATGCAGACGCTAATTTCGACGCCCTGAACGAACTCGGAATAAAGATTGTTGGCGCCAGTGCTGATTCGCTCGAAGGCGCCGAAGAGACGGCCGGCGAGGGCCATCCCTACCCGATCGGCTATGGACTGGACGCCGACGATGCGCAGACGCTTGGCGCATGGACCGGCGTGCGGCAGGGGATGACCATCCTCAATCCCTGCGAGTTCATCCTCAACCCGGAGGGCACAGTCATGGCGTCCCTGTACGCCACCACCCAGCTCGGCCGCATGAACCCGGCAGAGATCGCCCGCTTCGTCAAGGCGCGGATGTAGGGGAGGGGCTCGCCCCTCCCGTGGGTGGCAGACCGGCCACGTGGGACGGGTGGATTCAATATCGCCACGGCGTGTCCAGGGGCATCCTACGGCGTGCCAGTTCGTACCGGACGACCGCCAATTCGACGCGTTTTCGGCCCTGTTCACCCACGGCAGTCCGTCCCTATCGGCGTCAAATAAGCCGAATATGACAAGGGCGACCGTGGGTAGTTCGGCCCCCGAGCGAGTGAGTCTGGTTCTAATCTCTGAGGAATACGAGTTCGGTTGCTCGATCGACTTCGGAGGTCAATTCGGGCCGAAGTTCGTAGCCTTCTGGATGAGAGAACCCAGCGACTAACTCCAGAGCCGACTCGGCCGAACCTGCGGCTGCGGCGTTGTTCACGAGATGACGGACCAGAGCTCCTTTTAGCAGCTTGGACAGATGAGTAACCGTCTTTATCTGTCCATCAGCTCTCCGTTCGAGAAACTTGACCGTGAATCGGGTCTCGTGCGGCACCATTGCCGGGTCCCATGCAGCGCTGTGTTCGTTCGGAAGCAAGTCCCAGACCACACCGCGATCGACTTCGTTCAACAGTGACTTTGAGATCAGGGGTTTCCATACGGCGGCGCATGTCTTGCCGCGAACCAGTCTGGCGCCCATCTTCAGCTTGTACGCCGGGATCATGTCGAACGGGCGAACCATTCCAAAAAGTCCCGACATGATGATCACGGTCTGCGAGAAGGATTCTCGAGCACTATCGTCAAGCGACCGGTAGTCGATAGCGTCGTACATCACGCCTGTGTAGCGGTCGATAGCCTGGGTTGTCGGTCCGATTTCGAGGTTCGCGTTATCAGTCCTAGCGTGTTCGAGGGCCGCTCCTTTTACGCCCAGGAGCTTTCGGGCCACCCGTGGCCGCCGGCTAAGCTGAACAAGAGCTTTAGCCAGTCGTGCGCGGGTCGGATTGAGAGATTCGAACGACAACGACCCGAGATCGAGAGGAGCGCCTTCACCCCCGGAAGCCTTGCCTTCTGAGGGAGGTAACAGGATCAAAGGAGCACTGGCCATCAACTCGGTTCCGTTCACTCATGGGCACAATTCACATCTGCAAAAGTATGGCTTGTCCCCAATCGTATCGCCACTGCCAACGCGGGACGGGAGGGGCAGGCTCCGTCCCTACAAATAAGCGAGCCGTCCGCGGGCACCCACCCGCGGCTGGGCCGCAAACGCCTGAATCCCGAGAAGGTGCAGGCCACCGCCTGCCTGCCTATTTCAGTTCGACCATCGTGGCGCCGTCGCCGCCGTCTCCCGGCCCGCCCGCGAAGAACGTTTCAACCGAATCGTGGTGTGAGAGCGTCTCCCGCACCGCCTCCCGCAGCGCACCCGTTCCCTTGCCGTGGATGATCCGGCATGTCATAGCGCCCTGTAGCATCATCCTGTCGAGAAATTCCATTACAGCGTCGTGGACCTCGTGCGCCCGACGACCGCGCAGGTCGATCTCGCTGATCGGCCCCGTGTTGACTCCCGTCTCGGCCTTTGAGTCGCTCGATAGCTCGAAACTCGGTCCCTCTTTCGTCCCGATCTTCACGCCTTCCAGCCGGCGCACCTCGCTCATGTCCAGCCGAGCCGTCGCTCCGCCGATCAGCAACTCGACGGTGCCTTTCGCGGACACCGAAAGCACCTCGGCCTGCGCGCCCAGGCCGCGTAGTTCGACAACATCGCCCACCTCTAGCGACTCGGCAATCTGCGGCTCCTCAGCGGCCTCCGGCAGGCTCTGCGCAACCGATTCGCTAATCGGAGGGTCGGGCACGAGCGACCGCGTCCAGTTCGGGTCGCGTACCTTGCGCCGCGCCTCGTCCGCTGCCCGCCGTGCCGCCTCGTGGTGGCCTTTCTGGCGGGCGTCACGCTCGATGCGGCGTAGCGTGTTTCTCAGCTCGTCCGCCTCGTGGCGCAGCGCAAAGCGGGTCTCCTCGGCGATATCGTCCTGCCTGCGCCGCAGCTCGACCAGCTCAAGCTGGATCTCACGCCGGGCCGTCTCGGCAGCGGACCGCTCACCTTCGGCCTCGGTAGCCAGCTCAGCCAGCTTCTTGCGCTCCGCCTGCAGTTGCGTCAGCAGCTCTTCCGATTCGATGTGGGCCGACCCTACGAGACTCTGGGCCCTCTCAAGCACCGATTTCGGCAGACCGAGCTTCTCCGCCACCGTGATCGCGTAGCTGCGGCCCGGCAGGCCCATAACGAGGTGATAGGTGGGCAGCATCGTCTCCGGCGACAGCTCCATGCTGGCGTTCTCGATGCCGTCTGCATCGATCGCGAACTCGGCAACGCCCCTGTGGTGGGTCGTGATCACCGCGGGAATCTTGCGTGCACTGAGCTCTTCGATCACCGCCCTGGCCAGCGCCGCTCCCTCCTCGGGGTCGGTGCCGGTTCCCAACTCGTCGAGCAGCACGAGCGAGTTGGAGTCCGCCCGCTTCAGTATGTCGATGACCGCGCCCATGTGCGATGAGAAGGTTGACACCGACCGCTCGATGCTCTGGGCATCGCCGATGTCGGCGAAGACCGAACCGAACACGGCGAGCCGCGAGTCGGCAGACGCAGGCAACTGCATCCCGGACTGGTGCATCAGCGCAAGCAGGCCCACGTTCTTCAGCGCGACGGTCTTGCCGCCTGCGTTCGGGCCGGTGATCACGAGAACAGAAAATCCGGGCCCGAGATAGATCGTTGCCGGGACAGCGTCGGTTCCAAGCAGCGGATGCCGGGCGTCGATGAGGCTTACCACGGCCTCGCCGCCCGCCTCAATTGCTTCTACGCGCGCCGCCTGCATGCTCGTCGCCAGCCGGCCGCGCGCCATGATCACGTCCAACTCGGCGGCGGCATGCACCGAGTCGATTGCCTCGTCGGCGCGCCCGCCGATCAGGGCCGATAGCTTCCGCAGAATGCGTTCCTCTTCGCGGGTTACCTCGGCCGCCGTCTCCCGCCAGGT
Organism: Chloroflexota bacterium; assembly: GCA_022567135.1. Lineage (GTDB taxonomy): Bacteria > Chloroflexota > Dehalococcoidia > Lucifugimonadales > Lucifugimonadaceae > UBA1151. Next base: position 26,780 of record JADFHP010000016.1, on the reverse strand, counting down.
GTTGCCAAGCTCCACCACGCCCAATGGCTCGATGAACACCGTCGCTCCGGTGTTCGACACGTCGTGGACGATTCCCGGCACGCTCTTGCGCTGATCGGACCGGACCTCAAGGACCAGCCGGTCGCCCCGGGTCGCGATGGCGTCCGACTGCAGGGCCGGTGAGACGTCGCTGCTGGCGGTGATCTTTTCGAGACTCCCGAGCAGCCGGTTATACGAGGTTGCTACCCGCCGACGCAGGCGACCGAGGGCGGGCGACGCCGAATCGAGCACCTCACCGCTATCACCGATGGCAGAACTGATCTCCTCGACCTCAGACGTGAAATTGCCGATTCGGTCTGCGATAGCGTTCATCAGCGGAACTTCGCCGCTCATCGAACGAACCGCAACTGCGGCAGCCTGCACGCCGTCGAGGGCGGACGCGATGTTCGTCAACTCCTCGCCGCGCAGCACGCCATCGAGCCCGGCGCGTCTCAGTAGAGCGATTGGATCTCGCAGTCCGCCGAGGCCGATGTCGCCCGCGGTGTCAAGCAGCAGCCGCGCTTCGGCCGTCTCATCCTGCAGGCGCAGAACATCCGGCAACAACCACGCCGGCACTGTCCCCATCGCCAGCTCACGCGAAAGACTGAAGCGCGTGTGCCCGGCGAGCATGCCAAGGACGCGATCGAACTCAAGCAGCGCTTCGGGACTGCGCTCGCCAAATCCGGGTGAGTTCTGTTGTTCCGCCGATTTCTCAGCCGTCAATGGGGTGGCTTCGTTTTGCTCCATCAGGCGATTCTAGCAACCGCTCACACGCTCGGCTTTTCGACGGGATAGCCGTTCGCTGCCCAGGTCGAGACACCGCCTCCGACTACAGCCGTCACGCGGTAGCCAGATCGTTCGACCAGGCTGGCCGCAATAGCCGCTCGCTCGCCGCTCTCACAGATGGTCCACACTTCTGCCTCTGACGGAATTTCGGGTGACCGATCATGGAAATCGCCAAGGTGGAAGTGGGAACTCCCGGCGATATGACCCTCCGCCCATTCACCCTGCTGGCGGACATCCAGGATGAAAACATCGGCGGTGGCTTCCATCTCCGCATATAGTTCATCAACGGTCGCGGTCCTACTCTGATTCATCACGCGGCCTGACTCGATCCAGGCATCTATCCCGCCATCGACGTAGCCGACCACCTCGTCCCATCCGATGCGCAGAAGATGAGTCATCGCCTCATCCGCAACCCCATCTACATCGTCGGGCAGAACCAGGATCAGCGGCGTCTGGAATTTGATGAGCCAACCGACGAATGTCGCCAAAGAATCCCCCATTGGAATGCTGATCGAGCCGGGGACATGCGTTTCGGCAAATTCCGTTGCCATTCGAGCATCGACGATCACAGCGCCGTTCTCAATCGCAGTCACGGCATCGTTGACGTTAATCGGCTTGCAATCCGGCACCTGCCGCAGCACCCGGGGACCGGCGCGATTGATGCCGGCCATGAACGCGTAGTACCTGGGGTAGTCGGCAAGGCCGGCCAGTTGCTGATCTGCGAACTCGGACGGCGTCCCGGGTCTCAGAGCGACGTTCGAGACTCGTTCAGCGCTTATCGTGGAGACCCTGACGTTGCTCCCGGGCGTGGCGGTGCAGAAGCTGCCCGCGCCGTGCGTGGGCAGAAGCTGCACGTCGCCGGGGAGTTGAGCGATGCGCCTCACGGACTCGAACTGGGCGTTAGTCAACGACTCGACGTAATCGGGTCCCAGCAGGTCCGTTCTTCCGGCACTCTGGACGGTCAGGCTTCCACCGCTAAAGAACGCTATAGGGGTGTCAGACTTTCCATCCAGCACCAGATAACCCGTGTGCTCAGGCGTATGTCCAGGCGTCTCCCAGGCAACGATGCGATAGCCGCCGAGTCCGATCTCGTCGCCTTCCGCCACGCCATGGAAATCGAACTGGTAGCCGCCGGCTTCCGGCGCCACAATTTCAGCCTCAACGGCCGCAGCCACCTCATGCGCGCCCGACACATAGTCGTTATGAACATGCGTCTCCAGCACCCGCTCCACACGTATGCCGCGGTTTCGCGCGACTTCAAGGAATCGCCAGGCGTCGCGCTGCGGATCTACAAGCAGCCCCCTGTCGCCTGACGCCAGCAGGTAACTGTTATCGCCCAGTCCGGGCGTGACGAATACTTCTAGTTCCATGTGCCCTCTCGGGCGCGATTCCTAGTCTACCCGCCCAGCACCTCGCCAACCTTGAGCCCGGCTTCACCGGCCCACTCGGCCGCCGGCACCTTGCGCGACTTCGGCGGCTGGACCCGCTTCACGAGAATCTGGCCGCCTGAGGCAGCGACGGAGAAGCCGGTCTCGGTAATCTCGGTCACGGTGCCGGGAGCGGCGTCAGATGCATCGTCCTGACGCTCAGAGTCGAACAGCTTGAGCGATTCACCGCCACGCGTCGTGCTGGCGCCCGGCTGAGGATTGCAGCCGCGAATCAGGTTGTAGACGTCGGCGGCCGGCTGAGACCAGTCGACCACTCCGTCCTCCGCCTTCGCCCAGCTTTCGTAAGTGGCCTGCGACTCATCCTGAACAATCCGTGGCGCGGTGCCGTCACGCACCATGTCGATCGCTTCCATCATCGCCTCGACACCCATCGGGTAGAGGCTATCGAAGTAGATCGAGCCCAGCGTGTCGTCCGGGCCGATCGGTATCTCTTTTTGCAACAGAATCGGACCCGTATCGAGACCCTTGTCGGGCCAGAAGATGCTCAGGCCGGTTTTCGTCTCACCCTGCATGATGGGCCAGTTGATCGAGCTTGGCCCCCGGTGCTTCGGCAGCAACGACGGGTGGTACTGAATCGTTCCGAACTGCGGCGCCTCGATCATCTCGTCGGGCACGATGTCGGTGACGAATGCCATCACGCACAGATCGGCCTCCAGGGCTTTGAACGCCTCGATGGCCTCTTCCGAGCGATATCTGCCGTGCTGAAACACCGGAACCGATCGCTCCACGGCGCCCTCCTTCAGCGGGTCGGCCGGGCGGCCCTCCCGATCAAGCGGCGGGAACACCCCGACGATTTCGTCTTTTCCGGCATCCGCTATCGCTTCCATGACAGACTTTCCGAAGGCGGCCTGCCCGATTATTACGATCTTCATCTGGCTTCCTGTTGTGCGATGTGGGCCGCTATCGCCGGCCCAATTCCTTGAATCACTCCCGGGAGACGTAAAGATACACGCCCCCGTGCCGAACCCGCATCTACCAAACACCACAGCCAGCCCAACCCACCGCGGGCACCCGGCCGTGACTTGGCCGATAACGCCCCGATCCCGAGAAAGTCCAGACTGGTCTGGTCCAGACTGGTCTGGTGCAGGCGTGCCTGCCTACGGGCCGTCTAGCCAGTCGGGATAGTTCTTGGCGAACTGGCGCGCCCGGAGATAGTCGCGCACCCGTGCAAACGCTGCCGCGGTCTCTTGCGCGACTTTGCGCGAAGTATCCGAGCGCCGCACCGCGGCAACATGCTCGGCAAGGAAATGCGTCTCGGCCCGGGTCAGCGGCTCAAACTCGGCGGCGTGCCGCGCCAGCAGGTCGAATCCTACTCCGGCCGCCAGCAGACGGGCGAGCGCCCTGCCGGTGGTCATGTCGCGGCCATCAAAACGCAGCCCGCTTTCACCCCGCCGTCCCTCGACCGGATCGAGCAGTCCCAGATCAAGCGCGTTGTATAACTGCTCGCCGGTAAGGCCCGTCTCTGTGATGAACGCCTCGATATCGACCGGCGCCTGCGGGACTCTCCGCCGGGCCGGTTGGGTTGGCGGGCTGATGCCCAGCTCTCCGGCCGGGTCCGGATTATCGAGGACGCGCGCGATCACCTTCAGCGTCAGGCCCTGCGCCTTCAACTCGTGGATGCGGCCGATACGGTCAACGTAAGATTCGTCATAGACGGCCCGTGTCGCGCTCGTCTTCACCGGAGGCGGAAGAAGTCCCTCGCGGATGTAGAAATTGATCGCAGCGGTGCTGAGCCCGGTGCGCCGGGACAGTTCGCCAACTGCCATGCCGCTTTCGCCGGTCATGCCCTACCGCTGCGCCGGCTGCTCGGCCCATCGGACAACGTTGAAATCATTTTCAATAGATCATAATCCTGAGGAATCCGCACGGATTCTAGTTCCGTAGTTAATTTATGGAAGCGAGTGGCCAAGTCGGGTCCGTGCATCGACGAGGCTCCTCGCTTCCGCCATCTAACGGGCTATCCTAGTTCCTGGCCTAATTTCCGGCCTCCGTCACTCCCAGCGGAACGTCCGGGTCGCGACGATAAACATCAGCGCCGTCCACAACGCGAGCCCCAGAAATTCCGGCCCGAGCGAAGTGACCCCCGCGCCCTCCAGCGCCGCCGCCCTCATGCCATCCGCAAGATACGTGAGCGGAAGATACTGCGTCACCCTTGCGACCGTGTCCGGCAGCGAATCTACCGGGAAGAATACTCCAGAAAGAAACATCATCGGCAGCGCGATGACATTGCTCACCGGCGCCGCGACGTCTTCGGTCTTCGCCATGCCGGATATGGCGAGCCCGAGGGATATGAAAAGCGCGCCGCCGAGGACGGCGAGCAGCGTCATCGACAGCCAGGCTGCGGGACTTCCGCCGATGGACACGCCGAGCACCAGGGCGCCGACGGCGAGCAGGATGTAGGCCTGCAAAACCGAAATCGTCAGACGGGTGATCACCTGGCCGACGAGGAAATGCGCCGGGCTTATCGGTGTCGCGAACAGTCGCCGCAACACCCCCTGCGCCCTGAAGCGGACGAGCGTGAACACCACCCCGAAGATGCCGCCCTGCATGATTGCCATTGCGGCAATCCCCGGCACGAGAAATCCCTTGAAACCCTGATCCTGACCCTCGATCGTCGCCTGATCGATGTCGAACCTGCTCCCGATCAGGAACTCGTCAGGGACCGTTGCCATCTCCTGGAACAGATTCTCAAGCGAGTCGCTCAAGACCACCACCGCCACGCCGCTCGCCTGTGGTTTGCGCGCGTCGGTTGTCACCCGAACGGTGGAGCGGCGGCCAGGCTGCGCGAAACCCTCAGGAATGACAAATACGGCATCCAGGTCGCCGTCATCCAACTCCGCGAGCAGCGTCGATTCGATCCCGCGCGAGATCACGAGGATCGGATCATCGCCGGAGCCTTGCAATTTTTCGATAAGCGATTTCGAGGCGGAGTTGCCGGCGCGGTCGTCGATTCCAATATCCGGCGCGTTGAAGCCGCCAAAGTCGAGCAGCCCGAAGATGATCATGATCAGGAACGGGAAGAAGAGTGCCCAGAAGATGCCCTGCCTGTTGCGGAAATACATCTTCATGGAGATCACGGTGAGCGGCCAGTAGTGGCTCATCTACTCATCACGCAGACTCCGGCCGGTCAGGCTGATGAACACATCTTCCAGGTTCGCCAGTTTGGGTTGGCGATCATGCGTAAATCCGGTCGCAAGAAGCTCCTCAACCAACGTATCCGGCGTATCCATCCGAATAATGCTGCCACTGTCCATCACCGCCACCCGGTCGCACAGCTCCTCTGCCTCTTCCATGTAGTGGGTGGTCAGCACCACGGTGGTCCCCTCATCCTGTATCGACTTGATCAGCTGCCACATGTGGCGCCGGGCCTGCGGGTCGAGCCCTGTTGTCGGCTCGTCCAGGAAGAGGACGACAGGGTCGTTGACCAGGGCGACAGCAATTGAGAGCCGTTGTTTCTGGCCGCCGGACAACGGCGCGTAGTACGACCCGGCCTTCTCTTCCAGGTTTACCCGCTCAAGCAGGTCGTTGGCGTCCACCTTCTTCCCGTACAGGGTGCCGAACAGGCTTACGATCTCGGTGAGTTTCAGGTGGTCGAAAAACTGGGCTGACTGCAACTGCACGCCAATAATGCTCTTCACCCGCTTCGGCTGCCGTCCAACGTCTATGCCGTCGATAAAGGCGGTGCCAGAGTCTGCCTTCCGCATGCCTTCGAGAATTTCCACCGTCGTCGTCTTGCCTGCGCCGTTCGGACCGAGCAGGCCGAACACCTCGCCCCGCCGCACGTTGAAGCTGATGCCGTTGACCGCCGTAAGGTCGTCATAGCGCTTGACCAGATTCTCGACTTCTATGACATAGCTGTTGCCGGCCGCTTTATTCACCCGTTGCTCCATCAAAGATCAAGCCACCACAACAGCATCACCTCGTCTGCAGTCTCCGGTCTGGCGGCGTAGGCATGGCACACGATGCCCCTCAAATCGCATCCCATGCTTGCATAAAATAGGCAGGCCGGGACGTTCGTGTTCTGCGTCTCGATCTTCAGTTGCCTGAGACCACGGCCCCTGCTCCACTCCACCGCGCGCTCGAACAGGGCCTTGCCGACGCCCGCCCGTTTCCGGTCGGACCGAACCCGAATGTCCCACAGCACAGCGAGATCATCGCGGCCGTCCAGTATCCACACGCCGTCCGTGTCGGACGCAACCACTGCGCCTCCGACTGGCTGGCTATCGTCACGGGCAAGAAAGAAAGCCCAGTTGGACACATCATATTTAGCTGGATCGCCTTCAATGCCGTCCGCACCTTCCGCGGCGATCTTCGTCCAGGGCGCGGGTACATCTTCCTCTTCGAGGCTCAGTCCGCCCGGCCCTTCCCCCGTAGCGCCCGGTTTTCCATGAAGGGAATCGACCTTGAAAAGCGATTTCACCTCATGCGACATCGGAATCGACCCGTACTCATCGAGTCGACCGCTGTCGATTTCGATTATCTCGAACATCGGCCTCCGGCGAGCCCTGTCTGTTAGCGTCCAGTATGAGAGTATCTCCCACGCTGGCGAAGATATTACTGCCTGCTTTCAGAGATTGGGTGGTGCCTGTGGGGCGCCGATTGCCGGAAGAAAAGCTCTATACCGTCGAAGAGGCGAACGCCATGCTGCCCTGGGTGATAGAGCAGCTCGGGAGCGCTGCGGAGGCTGCTGATCGCCTGTCAGAAGCCCGGTCTGGCGCGGCGGAACTGGAAGGCCTGTCCCGCTCAAACGGCCACGGCGACATCGACTCCCGCCTGTCCGATGCTCGATCGGACGAGAGCCGCGCGCTCGATGCCCTCCGTGGCATCCTGAGCGAATTCGAAGAACGCCAAATCCCGGTGCGCGATGTCGATTCAGGGCTGATTGACTTTCCAGGCGAACGCGACGGCAGGAAGGTCTGGCTGTGCTGGAGGATGGGCGAGCCGCAAGTCGGCTACTGGCACGAAATCGACACCGGCTTCATCAACCGCCAGCCGCTCTGAAGCTGGCTCACCAGGGGCCCGCCTCTGGCGCAATCCGTGCCCGGCGGGTAATCTTCGCCGCGCCAACACCAGGCCCAGATTCCACAGGAGCGCCTCGCGTGTCATTCGACATCCTGATCACCGGCGGAACCGTTATCGATGGAACCGGATCGCCCGGATACCGCGCAGACCTTGGCATCACCGGCGATCGCATCATCGGCATGGGCAATCTGAGCGGTTCCGATGCCGGAAAGACGATCGATGCCACAGGCCTGACCCTCTCGCCCGGCTGGATAGATACCCACGCCCACTCCGATGGCGCTCTTCTGATCGATCCGCAGCATGCCAACGGCCTGCGCCAGGGCATCACCACGGAGATCCTCGACCAGGACGGTCTTTCCTATGCACCGCTATCGCCGGAAAACTACAGGATGTACCGCCGTTACCTGGCCGGCCTGCTGGGCGAGCCGCCGGAAGACCTCGATATGTCCACGATGGCCGCGTTCAGGACCCATTACAGGGGCGTCGGGCCTAATACCGTCTGTCTTGTGCCGCACGGGCCGCTGCGGATATCGGTCGTCGGGTTCAGGGACGCTCCGATTCGCGGGGCCGAACTGGACAAGGCGAAAGATATCCTGCGACAGGGAATGGCAGACGGCGCACGCGGGCTTGCGACCGGGATGTCCTACTACCCGAACGCCTACTCGGACACAGAAGAGCTCATCGAGCTGAACAAAGTTGTCGCGGAAGAGGGCGGCGTATACGTGACCCACCTGCGCGACCACGAAACCGACCGCGGATACGGCGGCGGCGGAGTGGCGGAAGCGTTGGAGATCGGCCGCCGCTCCGGCGTAAAAGTCCACTTCTCCCACTATCGGACGCAGCCGGACACTGCCGGCATGGTCGATGAGCTGATGGCCGAGATCGATGCCGCCAAAGCCGAGGGCGTCGACGTATCGCTCGAATGCTACCCGTACCCGGTCGGCTCCAGCTTCCCACTGTCATTCTTCAACGGCGATTTCCACGATGGCGGCGCAGACGCCGTGCTTGAGCGGCTGGCCGATGCAGACGAGCGCGCGCGATATGTGAACGAGCTGAACGAGTACGGCCTCATTGGCAAAACGCTGGCGGAGAACGTCTGGTCCGTGATTGGCCCGGAATCACACAAATATCTCGAAGGCATGTACTTCGGGGATGTCGCCGAAGAACGCGGCGTTTCGGTTGCCGAAATGATCGTGGACGTGATGCTGGAGACAGGTCTCTCTGTGGGCTACAGAGGCGCTCCGCCGCACGGCACAAAGCTGTGGCGGCAGGTCGAGGCCGACGTCATGCAGCTGCTCTCCCGCGATGACTACATGATCGGCAGCGACGCCATTCCGATCGGGGAGTTCCACCATCCGCGGGCATTCGGCTGCTTTCCACGGGTCGTCGGCAGGCTCCGCAGACGCCTTGGCTATCCGCTGGAACAGGTCGTCCAGCGCCTCACGCAAAACCCGGCTGAGCGATTCGGGCTGACCGATCGGGGAGTGCTAGCCGAAGGCAAGTTCGCCGACGTCGTCGTATTCGATGCCGAACGCATCATCGACCTGTCCAGCTTCGAGGACCCGCGCATTCATCCCGCGGGAATCCCATACGTGCTGATTAACGGCGAAATAGCTGTGGACGAGGAAAGCTGCACCGGCGTGCTCGCCGGCCGGCCTATCCCCTGAGATCGCTGTTCGCGATCAACGATCGGGAGCAGCAGGAGATTAGCTGACCGATACGGGAGACGCCGCGACTTCCGCCCCTGCCGTATCCCAGGTGTCACACCAGACTTCTATGGCCTCGATCACCTTGATGAGGTCCACGCCCATCTCGGTCAACTCGTACTCGACCCACGGTGGAAGCTCGTGAATCACCTCTCGGGTGACTATCTTCTGGGCCTCGAGCAGCTTGAGCCTGCGGCTGAGGGTCACCGAGTTCAGCTCGCCAATCGAGTCCTGGAGGGCGCAAAACCGCGCCCGGCCACCGGCCAGGGCGTGGAGAATCTGCAGGATCCACTTCCGTTCGAGCAGTTCCATGCCTTTGAGCGCGGGACAGTCTGATGGGGTGACTGATGTTTCGTGAATCATGCCGAGCAGGTTATCGCCTCGCCGCCATGACGGCAACGAATATTTCGTAAAGAGTCGGGTTACGTTCGATATGCGGGCATTCGACCGCCGTGCGCACTTGACCGGCCGGATCAACGGGATTACGGTGCCACTTGCGAAAAATTGCAGGAGGGGTAAGTGTCGTGTGAGGCAGAAGCATCGTCGGCCATCCGCAGCAGCGGACTCCGGGTGACGTCGCCAAGGATGCAGGTGCTAACCGAGTTGATGCACGCCGGCAGCCACGTCACCGCGCGCGCCATGGTCCGGAGAGTGGCGCGCCATGTTCCCGGCGCCACCCCATCCACCGTATATCGGACCCTCTCCGCGCTGCGGGACGCCCGGCTGGTCTCGGAGACGCTGATGGCCGGCGGCGAAACTATCTACGAAGCGGTTGTCGAGGGAACCCACCACCACATGGAGTGCCGTTCGTGTGGCGAAGTTGCCGACGTGCCCGACGTGTACTTCGACGATCTGCGCGATCGGCTCCTGAGCGGCCACGCATTCGAAGCCGAGCTCGATCACATCGCCATCAAGGGCCTTTGCACCGGGTGTCGCTCCGCCGCCACCGGAGCCCCAACAGGCCATGCCCGCTGAGATCGGCATCGCGCTCGTGGCAACAGGCGTCGGTCTCGGACTGCGCCACGGCATCGATTGGGACCATATCGCTGCAATCAGCGATGTCACGGGAACGCAAAAGAGCCGCCCACGAGCGTTCGTCATGGGCAGCCTCTACGCCCTCGGCCACGCCGCCGTCGTTGTCGTGCTTGGCGTCCTCGCCATAGTCCTTGGCGCGCAGCTCCCGGACTGGGTCGACGGCTACATGGAGACGCTGGTCGGCCTCACGCTGATAGGCCTCGCGATCTGGATATTCTGGTCCCTGTGGCGCACCCGCGGCGGCCTCGTCCTCAAGAGCCGCTGGATGCTGGTATTCGATGGCGCCCGCGCTCTCTGGCGCAAGGCGCTTGGCAAACCTCCGCTCGAACGCCGTCGGGGTGGCAGCTACGGGCCAGCCACTTCAACGGGCATCGGCATGATTCACGGAATCGGCGCTGAGACCGGCTCGCAGGCGCTGATTCTGGCTGGAGCGGCAGGAGCGACCTCAGAGCTGGCGGGCACATTCCTTCTCGCCGCGTTCGCAGTTGGCCTGGTGCTGTCCAACACACTCATCACCATCGCCTCAATCGTCGGCTTCGTCGGCATGCGGGCACGCAAATGGACACAGATATCGCTCGGCATGTCGATCGGCCTATTCAGTCTCGTGATCGGCACGCTTTTCCTTTTGCAAAAAGGCGGCGTCCTGCCGGGCATCTTCGCCTGAAATTCAACCTGCGGTCTTCGCACACTCGGGGTAGGTGTACTGCCCACTGACGTTGTTTACATCCCTGCCGCGGCCGCGCCACCCGATTAGCTCGACGGCTGCTCCCGAATCCCCTTGTTCATCGCCCAGCGCGGGTAGTAGTCGTACAGCGGCGTTCCGGGTAGCGGCTCCCCGATGGGCTGCGGCGGCACCAGGAAAGGCCCCGGCCTCCCGAGCATGGCGCTGTACGTGTATCTCATGCCCATCCGCCTGAGGCTGCGGCCGGACGGCACATTCCACAGCGCTGCGGACGCGTACAGCACCGCACCCTCGGTCAGCGCGAAGTCACCCGCTGCCCCCACCACTGCCGTGCCGAGGCCCCGAGCTTTCAGATCCGGCGCAACGTCAACGCCGATCTCCCAGATGTTGTGCCCGTGGTCGGATAGCGACGATAGGGCGATCAGCCGCCCATCTTCATATATGCCGAAATGTGCAAGGGATTTCGGACCCCCGGAGTGCCAGAATAGCGACCAGTCGATCTCGCCCACCTGTTCTTGAGTGAGCCGCACCGGACGGTCGTCGTCCGCGGAAATCCAGGTCGTGCCGTCCGCGACATAGCCGGGAATCGGACCCCATACAGTGACATCGTCCGGCAACGTCACCCTACTGAGCTCATAGGCGCCGACAATCGAGAACAGCAGATCGGCGTGCAGGTCTTCCACGATTTGCCGAACCCCTTCGACCCATTCTTGCCGCGCCGCCACGGCCACGAGGCCACCGGCCCGGACCGCGATCAGCGGATGTTGTGCGTCCTCAGGCAGCGCAGCCACGATCGGCGTGTCCGTTGCGGCGTCGCGCAGGGCGAAGCCGAACTGCTCCTCGATCCACGGCCACATGTGTTCGAGCAGGCGCGAGTCACTCATCCCGGCACCCCCTGCGGCTTTACTTCAGGCATTCCCGCCCGCCGCCTACGGCATGTCCATCTCGATGCTCAGTTCGGCGCCCATGGACTTGTACCATTCGATCACTTCACGGTGATACGGAATGCCATCCCGTGAGCGCGCCTCGAACTCTTCGCCCTCGCTGAGGCCCGGGTACAGCACCCGCTCGTGTCCTTTCGCCGGCGGAGTCGTGCGGAGGCCTTCAAGAAATGCGTCGACCTGTTTCTTGAACTCGTCCAGCCCTATCCACGCCTCGATGTCATATGCCGCGAACCACTGGCCCCCGCCGCCCGTTATGAACCCGGCGCCGATGCCGGTCAGCTGGTTGCACCAGATGTCCACCATGGCGGCCAGGCCGTAGCCCTTGTGCGAGCCGTTTTCGCGAGTGCCGCCAAACGGGAGCATGTAGTACTCGTCCGGAGCGTCGACCGGCTCCATGATCGGCTCGCCGTCCATCCCCGTGATCCATCCCGGCTCGAGTTGAACGCCAACCCGCTTCGCCAGCGAGATCTTGTTCGCAGCGATCTGCGTGCTCGCGATGTCGAACAGGAACGGGTGCTCGCTGCCGGATGGCGCAGCCCAGGCGATCGGGCAGGTGCCCAATCGCGGCTCGCTACCGAAAGTAGGGACCATCTGGCCGCCGCCCGGCGCCGCCATGCAGTGGCCCAGCATCCCCGCCCTGGCCGCCAGCGTCGCGTGGTAGCCCGCGCCGCCAAGATGGCCCGCATTCGCGACCGTCGCGACGCCCATGCCATACTCTTTCGCCTTCGCAATGGCCCGCTTCATGGCGCCGGGGCCAACGTGGATGCCGAGCGCGCCGTCGGCGTCCATGTGCACCATGGTCGGCGATTCCCTCAGGATCTTTACGTCAGGCCGGGCATTCAACACGCCGGACTGGTAGTCAGCAACATACCTGCGCAGCATGTTCGACACGCCGTGCGTCTCAACGCCCCTCATATCGTTCGTGATCAGCACATCGGCGCAGGTCTCCGCGCCCTCGTCGTCCATTCCCATCTTGCGGAAGATGGCCTCAGTGGCGTCCCTGATCTTCTCTTGCTGGACGTATACCCGGTCTTCCACCGGAACCTTGAATCTTTCGAGCATCTTTCTTCTCTCTCCCCGATTGCGTTCGGGCCTTACAGGTTCTTGTGTTTGCCTGGCTCCTGTGCGTCTCAGCTGCCTCGGGCGAGGCAAGCCTCGCCCCTAAATGTACGGGCCGGGCTTGTGCCATCCTGAGCCCGTCGAAGGGCCCGGCCCCACTTAGATCGCCAGTGCGGTCGAAAAGTCGGGGATACCCTCCCAGCGGCCGGGATTCGTAGCCCGCATCACCGCAATCGTCTTGATCACCTCCGGGTTGGCGAGCCCGTGGGGCGCTTTGCCCGTCAGGATCAGCAGCACGTTCTCCGCCTGCTTCAACGCCCCTGCCGCGCCCGATGTCGGCGAAGTTCCCGCCGTGTGCGGTGTCACGGTCAGGTTGTCCAGCGTCAGCAAAGGGTCCTCGGACGCAGCTGGCTCGATCTCCGTAACGTCGATGCCCGCCGACTCGATCTGGCCTTCTTTGAGCGCCACGTACAGCGCTGTCGGGTCGACGATCGGTCCGCGGGCGCAGTTGATCAGAATCGCCGTCGGCTTCATCTTCTCGAACGCCACGCGGTCGAACAGGTGGTGCGTCTCATCCGTGGCCGGGGTGTGGACGGTGATGTAATCCGACTGCGTCAGCAGCTCGTCCAGGCTCACCAGCTCCACACCGTACAGATCGGCCGTCGTCTGCGGCACATAGGGGTCGTAGGAGATGATTCGCTCCGGTCCAAAGCCGCGTACACGAGTGGCAAACGCCTTGCCGATGTTCCCAAGCCCGACGATGCCAACGGTGTGGCCTGCGATGCGTCGCAGGTCCGAGCGGAACTGGTTGATCTGCGCCGGGTTCTCCGCCCAACTGCCCGCCTTCACCGCCGCTCGCTGCTCTGGAATCAGCCGCGTGAAGGAGAGCAGAAGCGCCATAGCGTGGTCCGCGACCTCGGACGTGTTGATGCCCGGCGTATTGCAGGCGCAGACCCCGAGTTCCGTGGCCGTTTCGAGATCGATCGAGTCGACGCCGACGCCCGACCTGCTCACCACCTTGAGCTTCGGGCAGGCCTCGAGCACCTGCCGGTCGGTAAGCGGCCAGATGCCGATGAGCGCGCCATCGACGTCCTTCAAGATGTCGATCACCTCTTCTGTCGTGGCTGGCTCAGCCTCCACGACTTCGATTCCAGCAGCTTTGAAGATACCCAGTTGCGGACTGGGTCTGCCGATCGATGCGACCTTGAGTGCCAACGTTCACGCCTCCCTGTGATTAGCCGGGCCTGGTGGCTGCAAGTTCAGACAGGGCGGAAGTATAGACCTGCGCGCGTGGCCACGGTCATCGGAGGCCACCGAGATGGCGGCCATGACCTGCCTGCCAGATCACGTCGGGATTACAGGAAGCACTATGTGCGACGGCTGCGCCGATGAGTGGAAGATCTCCTGGTGCGCCTGGCGGATCTCCGTGCTGCTGCCGTTGTCCTGCCCGGTGTTCAGGTTGCGGTCGTAGCGCGGGAAGTTTGACGACGAGATCTCCAGCCGCACACGATGGCCGCGCCTGAACACGTTCCCGGTCACGCCAACGTCGATCTGATACTCGTAGGCCTGGTTCGGCTCCAGCAGCTCCGACTCCTTGAACGAGTCGCGATAGCGCGCCCGGATGATCCCGTCGCACAGGTTCATCGCATACCCGGACGGAGACACATCGACCAGTTTCGCCGTCCAGTCAGTGTCCAGTCCGTCCGTTGCCGCGTACAGCACGACCTTGATCGGCCCCGTCACCTCCATGTCCTGGGCCATCGGCGCGCTGGTGTAGCAGAGCACGTCGTTCCGCATCTCGGCCGGCCGCTGATCGTATGGCCCCCACGGAACGACCTCCGGTGAGCAGCAGTTGCCACCGCCGAGCGTCTGGACCGGGAACCGCGGATCGTAGAAGAACTGGTCGCGCGGCTCGTCGCCGGGCGGCTCGATAGAGAGCTCGCCATCACCCAGCAGAGTATTGGCGTTGCCGTCCGCGTGCAGATACCAGACCTGCCAGTCGGTGCGGTCAAGCGGCCACTCATACTCGTCCCGCCACTCGTTCAGGCCCATGATGAACAGGCGCAGCGGCGGCTCGTCCACGATGCCCGTCTCCTCGTCCCTGAGCCAATAGTCGAACCACCGCATCTCTTCGCCATCGAGGTCGAGCAGCGAGTCCGCGCCGAAGTCAACGTCGCCCGTCTTCTGCGAGGTGCTCAGCGCATGCGGCCACGGCCCGACTATCAGGCGTGACTGCCGCGCCTCCTCAGATCCCCCCTCGGCCCGCATTCCCTGGAACTCCTGGAACACGTCCCTCGAATACAGGTCGTACCAGCCGCCCATGATGAACGCGGGCGCCGTTATCTCATCCCACCTGCCTACGATGTTTACTTCGTCCCAGTACTCATCGTCCTGCGGGTGGTTGAGCCAGTCCTTCCAGAAGTCCAAATCCCGGCCCGCTGAACCGGCAAGATCGATTATCGGAAGCGACCGGAACGCCTCGGTCCAGTTGTGATAGTCGATGCTCTGTCCGGTCCGGCCGTTGGTGCGCATCCCCCACGTCATCATCACGTTCAGCATGAACGCGCCGCCGGGATGCATCAGGCCCTGATAGTAGTCGGCGCACATCACGCGCGGCACAAGGCACTTCACGTTCTCATTCGCCAGCGGTGCGCTCAGCCACTGCACCGCGCCGCCGTACGAGGACCCGGTCATGCCGATCTTGCCGTTGCACCACTCTTGATCCGCCACCCACGCCTGAGTGTCGTACCCGTCCTCGATCTCCTGGTGGAAGGCGTAGTAGATGCCGTCGGAGTCCCACCTGCCGCGGCAGTCCTGGACGACACAGGCGTATCCGCTGTTCGCGAGCCGCCGCGCCTTGCCGATCATTGGGTCCGTGTTGTTCGAATACGGCGTCCGCATCAACACCGTCGGGAACGGCCCGGGCGCGTCCGGCAGATAGATGTCGGCTGAAAGCAAGACCCCATCGCGCATGCGGACCTTCACATCCAGCCTCATCTCGACGTCGTAGTGTTGCTCGGTCATCTCGCTGCCTCCCCGCTGCGCCGCCGTCTGCTGCGATGGCCGTATAGTAACCGCATGCCCGCCGGGGATGGTCGCGAACCGGTAGCCGAGGGGCTTGCCCCTCCTCTTTCGCGTTGTTGAACCGCCAGGCGCGGGAGGGGCAAGCCCCTCGGCTACCAATTCCGGATGTAGTCCAGAGAAATCTGGTGGTGGAGTAGAATTTTGGGCGTCGCTATGAATTCTGTGAGTTCCTGTTCGCGACCGGTCTCGCACACACTGCCGGTCGAATGAGGAGTGGCGCCAGTTGACGAGCACGAAGCAGACCGATGCCGGAAGCGCTACGGGTGATCGCTACTCCCCGGCTGAGATCGAGCCGAAATGGCAGGCTCGCTGGGACGAGTCGGGCATCAACAAAACTCGTGACAGCGAGCCCGGCAAGCCGAACTGGTACGCACTGTCGATGTTCCCGTACCCGTCGGGCGACCTTCACGTGGGTCACTGGTTTATGTACGTCGGGGCCGACGTCCACGCCCGGTTCATGCGAATGCAGGGCTACAACGTCCTGCACCCGCAGGGCTTTGACGCCTTCGGGCTACCGGCCGAAAACGCCGCAATCGAGCGTGACATCCATCCGCGGGACTGGACCTACGGCACCATCGAGAACATGCGGGGCCAGTTCCGCCTCATGGGCGCTTCCTACGACTGGGATCGCGAGATCGTCACCTGTAATCCCGACTACTACCGGTGGAACCAGTACTTTTTCCTGAAGTTTTTTGAGAA
The DNA here is from genome assembly GCA_022567135.1 of Chloroflexota bacterium. GTDB lineage: Bacteria > Chloroflexota > Dehalococcoidia > Lucifugimonadales > Lucifugimonadaceae > UBA1151. The sequence continues at coordinate 10,297 of JADFHP010000016.1, read as the reverse complement.
GGGCCTGGCGTATCGCGCAGAGGGGCCCGTCAACTGGTGCGAAACTGACCAGACCACACTGGCCAATGAACAGGTGAGGGACGGAGTGTGCGAACGCTGCGGCACGCCCATCGTCCGGCGCAACATGACCCAGTGGTTCTTCCGCATCACCGACTACGCCGACGAGCTGCTCGACATGAGCAAGATCGAGTGGCCGGAAAACATCAAGACGATGCAGACGAACTGGATTGGAAAATCCACGGGTGTCGACATCAACTTCGATATCTCCGAATACGGTCTTGAAGAGAAGCACATCACCACCTTCACCACCCGTATCGACACCGTTTACGGCGTGACGTTCATTGTGCTGGCCCCGGAGCATCCACTGGTCGAGAGCCTGATCCAGCCCGCGCAGGAAAAGGCCGTACGCGCCTACATCGCCGCCGCCGGGAAGGCGAGCGAAATCGAGCGCACCTCAACCGAGCGCGAGAAGACCGGCGTGCACACCGGCTCGCACGCGCTCAACCCGTTGAACGGCGAGCGCGTGCCTATTCTGGTCGGCGACTACGTGCTGTCCACTTACGGAAGGGGCGCCGTCATGGGCGTCCCGGCGCACGATGAGCGGGACTTCGTTTTCGCCAGGAAGTATGACCTGCCAGTCCGCGTCGTCATCGCCCCGCGCGACTGGGACGGCGGTGAGCTCAAGGAGGCCTATCTGTCCGCCGGCGTGCACGTCAATTCAGGCGAGTTTGACGGCCTGCCGAATCGCGAGGGCATGGAGAAAATCTCCGATAAAATTGAGGCCAATAACTGGGGCAGCCGAACCGTGTCTTACAAGATGCGGGACTGGCTGATCTCTCGTCAGCGCTACTGGGGCACGCCGATTCCGATGATCTACTGCGATCACTGCGGAACCGTCCCCGTGCCGGAGAGCGATCTGCCGGTCCTGCTGCCAGAGCACGCCGAGTTCAAGCCGACCGGCCGGTCGCCCCTGATCGACGATGCCGAGTTCGTCAATACAACATGTCCCGACTGCGGCAAGCCGGCAAAGCGAGAGACGGACACCATGGACACCTTCATGGACTCGTCCTGGTATCACCTGCGCTTCACCAGCCCCAAGAACGACAAGGAGCCATTCGACCCGGAAATCGCCCGCAACTGGGTCCCCGTTCACCGTTACATGGGCGGAGTGGAGCATGCCGTGATGCACCTGCTCTACTCCCGCTTCTTCAACAAGGCGCTCAGAGACCTTGGCATGGTCGATTTTGACGAGCCGTACGCCCGGCTCTTCAACCAGGGCATGCTGATAACCGAGGGCGGAAAGATCTCCAAGCGCAACCGACCAATGCCGGCGGACCCGCTCGTGGACCGGTTCGGCACCGACACCGTCCGCTGCTACCTGATGTTCCTGGGCCCGTGGGGCGATGGCGGCGTCTGGTCGGACGAGGGCATGAACGGACCCTCTCGATGGCTGAACCGGGTGTGGGACCTGGCGCGGCGCGACCCGGAGCGCCTGGCTTCGGTCACCGTAGACCCGAAAGCCGAGGAAGCCATCAATCGGGCCGGCCATATCGTCTCGAAGCGGGCGGCCGAGGACTATGAGCAGTTCAAGTTCAACACGGTCATTTCCGCCCTGATGGAGTACACCAACGAACTGGCCCGCCTTTGGGATGCAGGCGGTATCTCGCCGCCGGCATGGCGGGAGGCAATCGAGAAGCTGCTCCGTCTTCTGGCGCCCATCGCGCCTCACATCACGGAGGAGCTGTGGGAGAAGTCAGGGCGCGATTTCTCGATTCACAACGAGTTGCTGCCCGATTGGGACGATGCCCTGACGATCGCCGATCTTGTGACCATCGTCGTTCAGATCAACGGCAAGGTCCGGGCGAAGCTTGAGTTGCCGGCAGATTCATCCGAGGAAGATGTCGCCACAGCTGCCATGGCCGACCGAAACGTACAGGCCCATACCGAGGGCAAACAGATCCGCAAGCGGATCTACGTACCAGGTCGCTTGCTCAACCTGGTGGTTGGGTAGCGGACTTCGGGTAGGGCCTTCTTCCCACACCGCTCGATGTGTCATTCTGAGATCCCGATGCCCCATCGGGACGAAGAATCTCAGGATGGCAAAACGCGGACGGTCTCTAAGGCCATCAGATTCTTCGGTCGGCTGCCGCCTCCCTCAGAATGACACGTTGGAAGGACGCGCCTCTTCCAGGGGCCGGCTGACCCGGCTCGCCCTCGCGCGCGACACATCTGGGGTTCGCGACAAATAAAAAAGGCCCGGTCCACGTCAGTCAGACCGGGCTTTTTCTTTCCGCGAGCGCCGAGTTCTGTTAGCTCTTGGTCAGCGCGTCCAGCACACCATAGATCTTTTCGACATCGCTGCGGGTCAGGCCCGCCGGGTATAGCACCGAGGCCGCCCTGCCGGCGCCCAGCGGAACGTCAATTCGCGGCCGCGCCAGAAACGCTTCTTCGCTGGCCGGCTCCACGGCCTCCCCGGCAGCGGGCGCCTCTTCGAAGTCGACTTCCTTGATCGGCGTGACCTCCGCAGCCTCCTCAGTCACGGCTGCCTCGGCGGTTTCAATTGGTCCCGCGACCTCCTCCAGCTCGCTGATGATGTTGTCGTCATCATCCAGGACGCCGGCAAATCGCAGCGATTCGGTGAGCGCCCTGGCCGCCTGGCGCGCCGATCTCTGGGTGAAGCCCTTCTCCTCGAACCGAGCGATCATGGCATCTTCCGGCGGGAGCTTCACGCCAAAGTCACCGCGCATCTCCTGGAAAACCGCGGCTGCGTCGACCGCCTCAAGGGCGATCTCCCTGAACCCGGCGGTATCGCCCTCGGACCGCGCGAACCTGAGTCCGCGCTGGCGGTCGGTAAGCGATAGGCCGATGTCGGTCTTGTCGATGAGCCCAAACTGCCGCAGCGAGGAGACAAGGCGATCGGTGGTGCTTGCGCCTGCCGAGACGCCGATGACGCCTGCCAGCGCTTCCTGGTTAAACGTCTCCCGGCCAAACTTGTCCTGGAGCCGTGATGCGGCAAGGAAGCAGTGCTCGACGCTATAGGCGGGAGCCAGTGGGCTGCGGCGTTTGCGGGTCGTGGTGGCGGTGGGACTCATCTGGGCAGCCTCCTGGAACTGAGCCTTCCGGCAGAGAAGGCGGGAATCATGGCGCTATCAAAATCGAAAGCCGAGCGCGGACGGCCAGCGTCCCAACCCTAACTTTCCCCCTCACGCATGCGTCCACCCGCCTGTTGAAAAGCAGCGCGATTCGCAGGCTTCAGCCCAGTCTGGGACCGGTTATCCACAGCCAGGGGTATCATTGCGCCGCCCAAACCGACAACCCGGCCATATGTCCCCGGCGCGACCGGGACCCCGGACGAACGGAACGCGAGAGAAATAAAATGCCACAGACAGTGACCGCCCAGACCATGTTCGAGCCGGTGCCCCTCTGGGCGAAGATCCCGCACGGCATCACGTTTCGGGGCGACGCAACATCGGTTGGCGTCGACTCTGATGACAACGTTTACGTCTTCAGTCGCGGGAACGTTCCTGTGACCATCTTCGACGTTGATGGCAATTACCTTGGGGGCTGGGGCGAGGGCGAGTTCGTCCGGCCGCACGGTATCTTCATCGACGACAACGATGACCTGTTCCTGATCGACGATAACGGCCACTACGTTCAGAAACGGACAAAATCGGGCGAGGTGATCTTCACCCTCGGCACGAAGAACCAGCCGGCGGAGTGGCAGGGCGGCGGGATGTTCAACCGGCCGACAGACGCCACGGTAAACACTGCCAACGGCGATATTTTCGTCTCAGACGGCTACGGCAATTCCCGGGTCCACCGCTTCGATAAAGACGGGGTTCATCTCCTGAGCTGGGGCGAGCCCGGTACCGACCCCGGCCAGTTCAGCCTGCCGCACAACATCTGCATGTGGGGCGACGACAAGGTGGTTGTGGCAGACAGAGAAAACTTCCGCCTACAGGTCTTCACCGTCGACGGCGAGTTCGTCGACCAGTGGCACGTCTACCACCCGATGTCCGTAGTCCGCGGCCGCGGCGACGACGCGGCGTTCTACGTCGGCCTCATGGGGCCGCCGCCGGTGCAGGACGGCGTGCCGAACGTCGGCTTCGGCGTCGCGATGCTCGACGAGAACGGCGACCCCATACAAGAAATCGGCGCGCCGCTGCCGGGCCAGGGCCCGGACCAGTTTCTCGGGCCCCACGGCATGGCGATCGACTCGCAGGGCAGCATATATATAGCCGAGGTATCGTGGACCTTTTACTACTCCAAACGCGAAGACCGGCCCCTCGGCGAGGTGGTCAGCCTCCGCAAATGGCGGCGCACAAGCGGTTAACTCGCCGCAGCCAACGCCAACAACTTCAAACACACACAGCCACTGGAGAATTCGATGATCGCCGACCTCACAGGCTCAACTGCCCTCATCACAGGCGCCGGCCAGGGTATTGGCCGCGGCATAGCACTCGTCATGGCCGGGCAGGGCGCGGACATCGCACTCGCCGACCTGCCTTCCGGCACTGCCGCAGACGTGGCGAAGGAAGTCGAGGCCCTCGGCCGGAAGGCCATCGTCGTCGACCTCGACGTCACCATCAAGCAGCAGTGCGTGGACGCCATCGCACGCGTGATCGACGAATGGGGCAAGATGGACATTCTCGTCAACAACGCCGGAGTAGCAGGCGCGCCGGGCTCGCTGCCGACCCGCCCCGGCCGCGACATCGACTGGGAGTTCACCTGGCAGGTCAACGTGAAGGGCGTCGCAGACATGACGGAAGCCGCGCTTCCTCACCTCAAAGAGCGCAGGTCTGGCAAGATCATCAACACCGCATCAGTGGCCGCACGCGCCCCCCTCTTCAACACGGCCTACTACGCCACCACCAAGATGGCCGTCATCGCATACACCCAGGCCGTGGCGAAGGAGATGGCGCCTTACAACGTCAACGTCAACGCCGTCTGCCCGGGCCGCCTCTACACCGCGTTCCACCGGGACTGGCTCATTGGCCGCGAGCAGGCAGGCGACGAGGCCGTCGTCGGGCGCGATCACCACGAAGTGTTCGATGAGGCCCTCAAAGAAGTGATCCCGTTGGGCCGCGAGCAGTTACCGGAAGACATCGGCGCTATGGTCGCGTTCCTCGCATCGGAGAGCGCCCGCAACATAACCGGCCAGTCAATCCAGGTAGACGGCGGCCAGGTGATGGCTTAGCGAATCACACAATCCAAAAAAGGCGCAGACAACTTGTTGGGTCGGGACGCCCGTCCGCCTCAGGCGGAGCCGCAAATGCCCCGGTCCCTCTGCCTCTGGCGGAGCCAGGGTCAACCGGCCTTCTCTATCGTTACCCCAAGCCCGAACGTCCGGATGCGGTCTCGATACAGCTCCGCCCGCTCCAACGGACACGACACCACCACCGCACGATCAGACGTGTGCGCCTCTAGCATGATCTCGGTCGCCCGCTCCGTGCTCAGCTCCGGCACACTCTTCACCAACGCCTGCACCACGTACTCCATGGAGTGCGATTCATCGTTATGCAAAATCACCGAATACGGCGGCAGATGTTCCGTAAGCGTGCGTGAGCGCTCTTCAGTAACGGGCAGGGTCATGCCCGAATTGTCGCGCCGGGGCGGACCGCTCGTCCGGGACGGGGCTGAGGGGCCGGGGATCAGCGCCACCGCGCACAACCAACGCGCCTGCGTGATCAATGCTGAGACGCCGGCCCATGCATCGCCGCCAATCGGCTGCCCGACTTGCCTAAGGCACCGTCCACTCCACCTGCAAATGAGGTCTGTCCGCTGGCACGGCCCCATCTTCACTACTGCGGTAGACCGTTAGCCTCTCCTGTGAACTGCCCTCGGACGAGTCGGCGATCCGCCAGCCGTAATTCGCCGTGCCATCTACCCATAATTGGACATCCGAAGTCACGGTCCACGACATGCAGCCCGGAGAGCCGGGTGTGGAGGCGCTTGCAGTTGCCGAGCCGGCCACGGAGGGCTGCGTATCCCAGGTAACATCTGCCTCGGTCCAGGTCGTGGTGACCCGATGAGCGTCATAGGTCCTGGATGAGGGCACGGACGTGGCACAGAGCGTCAGAGTGGCGGACGTGACAGTGGATCCAGATTGGATGGAGGACACATCGAACTGTGCGAACGTTCTTTCGTTCCTCTGGTTTGAACCCTGCTTTTTAGATTTGACTTCCAGCGTGGCGCTGGTGCCGTAGTTCGTCGTGGCGCTCTGCTCATTGACGTATGAGTCGCTCGCCGCGATCAGTATCGAGTACGGCACCTGGTTGGCTTCGTTGGAGTTGCCGCTCTCCTGGGCTGAGGTATCCACCGCTCTCACGACGTAGTAGTACGTAACTCCACCCGTGAGACCCGTGTCCGTGTAGTCGCTCGTGGAGGCCAGTGCACCATTGACCTTGGTGTACGGTCCTCCAGAAGCCGAAGCGCGATAGACGTTGTATCCGTCCAGGTCGGACTCGCCGTTGTCATTCCAGTTGAGCGAGATCTCTTTGTCCCCGGCAGTGGCGACAAGGCCGGTTGGAGCAGCCGGCGGGGCATCCGTTGGCGTGGCACTAACCTCGCTTGAGTTGCCGCTCTCATTGGTCGCCGTATCTTCAGCCCGGACGACGTAGTAGTAGGTTGTGCCGTTCGTAAGACTCGTGTCGGCGTAGTCACTCGTAAGCACAAGCGAGCCATTGATCTTGGAGTACGGCCCACCGGACGCTGTGCTCCGGTAGACGTTGTAACCGGCGAGGTCTGGCTCGCTGTTGTCGTCCCAGTCCAGGGCCACTGTCGTGTCGCCAGGCGTCGCGCCCAGACCCGTCGGCGGTGCCGGAGGAGCGTCGACAGGAGTAGCAGTTGCTTCGTTTGAGTCGCCACTTTCCTCTGCACTGTCGTTCTCGGCGCGAACGACGTAGTAGTAAGGCGTCCCATTCGACAAACCCGTGTCCGTGTACTGGCTGGGAGTGACCAGCGGTCCATTGACCTTCGTATATGGCCCGCCCGTCGTGGTGCTGCGGTAGACGTTGTAGCCGGCAAGATCCGGCTCCGCGTTGTCATCCCAGTCGAGAGCTATCTCAGTGTTACCGGGAGTTGCTGTCAGATTGGCGGGCGGCTCCGGCGGACCCGTCTGTGGTGTGGCGCTGTCTTCGTTCGAGTCGGCGCTTTCGTTATCGCACTTGTCCAGAGCGCGCACGACGTAGTAATAAGTGGTGCCGTTAGTCACCCCTGTGTCGGAATAAGCGCTTGCCGTCAACAGAGAACCGCTGATCTTCGTATATGGCCCGCCCTGCGTTGTGCTGCGGTAGACGTTGTAGCCGGCCAGGTCCAGTTCGCCGTTGTCGTTCCAGTCGAGTGTGACAAGCGAATCCGTGCCGGCCGCGCTGAGCCCGGTAGGAGCGCCGGGCGCGGTAGAGTCGATACACGTGCGGTAGACGATGTAGAGATTTGGTCGATCCGTCGTCACGCTGTTTTCGCGGGAACGGAACTCCGTCTGATTGTTCGAGCCGCCCTCAACGGAGTCATTGATCCTGACGCCGTTGTTGGTTACCCCAACCACCCATAGTTGAACGTCATCGACGATCGACCATAGGACGCAGCCGGGTGCTGCCGGAATCACTACGCTGTCGCTGGCTCCGGCCACGACGGTTGGCTGGTTAGCCCACGTCACGCCGGCTTCGGTCCAAGTGGAGTTGACCTGGTGGATGTCATAGGTGCGGCTTGTGCCTGGCACCGATGTCGCGCACAGTTCCAGTTCGGCCTTGAGAATCTCATTGCCGGGCGCGATGCCGGAGACGTCGAAGTCGGCCAGGAGGCGGTTGTTTTTCCCGCCTCCGGCGCCCCAGGCCGCGACTGTCAGAAGCGTGTCCGTGCCATGAGTTGCCGTGGGACTGTCCTGCTCGATATAAGAGTCGGCAGCAGCAACGTAGTTCTCCCACAGCGCGGTGTTGAAGCTGTTTCCGGTCTCCGGGGCTGCATCGCTAAATGATGCCACCGTCGACGGATACGGCGCAGTCAAGAGCAGTAGGCTGGTCAACGCCATGATGGAGGCTGGTACGAGAAAGGCCAACGCTACAACCGATGTGCGGGGGTTACGCATTGGCCACCGCGTCCCTCAGATCGAGCGAGTCGTTCTCCGGCTGCAGCCCCTCTCTCTCGGCCTCAGCGTCCGGGTCGTCAAGCCTGCCACCCTGCAGCAGTCCTCGCATCTCCTTGCCCATCAGGATCACCAGGGGCAACACGATCAGGAACAACTTGCCCTGCCGCGTGCCCGCGAAGGCCAACAAGCGCCCGAACCTGGGAAGTGTGAGAACCGCCTTCCCGTACACTGCCTCAATCGGCACCAGGTTGGGATCTGAAGTGACGTTTGCGTCGCCCTTGGTCAGGAAATGCTCGCGGCCCTGAATCTCCTTCACCAGACGGACCCGGTGAGTGTTCATTCCACCGGCCGCCCCGTCGTTGAAGGTGATTATGTCGTCGACTTCGATCGAGCCAGGTGCGTTGCCCTCCTGTATCAGGACAGCGTCGCCTACACGGATAGTCGGCTCCATCGACCCGCTGGTCACGATCATCGTCTTGTACCCAAGCAGGGCGGGGATGAGGGTCCCGGCGAACAGCAGCACGGCGCCTAGAGTAGAGACGGCGAACACGCCGTTCAAGCCCCATTTCACCGATTTGAGCGCCAACAGCCTGAGGATCGGCTGAGGCACATCGGCAAGCTCCGGCTCTTGCGCCGTTGCGACCGCTTCCTGTGCCTGAGCCAACTCACCGATGGCCCGTTCGTGCTCCCGCTGAATCTCCGCCTCGGTCTGAACCTGGCCGCCCACACGGACCCAGCCGATCGCCGGACCGATCTCTTTTTCTGCCGGCTCGCCCTCATGAAGCGGTGCTTCCAGTTCCTGAAGGCGCTTATCGGGAACCCGTGGCGACCGCTCCCCGTCAGGCGGGACCCCCGTCACTGCAACCTCTTTCTTGAACGTCGCTTTTAGTTCGGGGCGGCTCGGCGACTCGAACTCGACTGGCTCTGGCGGCGTAACATCTCGATTCTGAATAGCCCGCATTTCAGCAGCCCGTTTGGCCTCTATTTCTGCCTTATCGATTTCGGGGGGAGCGACGGCCGCGTCCGGTTTTGGGGATTTGACTGGAACGCGCTGTTGGATTTCCTGTTCCGGCAAGTTCAGCGGCACGATTACAGGCTCCGGATTGGCGTCGATCACCTTCAGATCGAGCATCTCCGCCAGTGACAGCAGAGTCCCCCAGCCAGCCTCCCTGTCATCAGCAGAGAACCCCAGGGCCAGGCGCAGCCCCTCTTCAGTGCGGTCTATGTCGCTTCTGGTGATTTCTACTATGTGTCCCAGGTCCGCCAGCGACCTGGTAAGCGCGATAGCGACCTTGCGCGTCGGTATGCCGATAACATAGGCTCGAAGCCCTCCTTCGACTTCGAGTGGATCCGTCCAGGTTTCGTCGCCCATCCGGCTTCGCGCCTCATCCGCGTCGCTCATCGGCAACGAAGGCAGAGGCGCGATGGGTATCGGATCCGCGCTCTTTTGTGTCTCGTCGTCGTGATCATCTGCCTCGGCGCGGCGGGCAGAGATATCCGACCTGACCACCACTCCGAAATCCGCCGCGAGCGCCCTGATCTTCTGCCGGTCTTCCGCGGGATTCGATGATCCGATTTGCAGCGCCAGATTCAGTCCGCCATCTGTTCGAACGATTTTAGGGCGGTCGTTGAGGATTAGCCCGGCAGCGGCCGGGATGCTGCGAGTGAACTCACGAGCCTGTTCCAGATCTGGAAACGGTCCGAGGGTGATGCTGAGCAGGTGCCCCGCGTTCGCGCTCTCCCGCCGGGGTGGCGAAGCGAGCACTGCTTCCGTGACCTCTACGCCGGCCTCCCGCGCCATCGCATCAATCTTCTCCCGCACATCCCGAGGCGAGCCGGAAGCAAGCTTGAACGATAAGCTGAGCCCCTCTTCAGTCCGGGAGAGATGTGGTCGCTCGGCAAGCTTCTGCCCGGTTCGGGGACTGATCTGGCGAGCGAAGCTTTTCGCGGAGGGCTCATCGGCGAAATGCCCCACTGTGAGGCTGAGTAGCTCTCTCGATCTCCGATTGCCAGACGCCCCTGGGTTTTCACGCACTGCTTTGAGACCGACAGCGGCGTGGCGCGCGAGCAGATGGAGTTCCGCCAGTGCCTCCGTCCGATCGAAAGCGGCGATCCGGAGCAGAAGGCTTATCCCCTCATCGCCTCGCTGCAGCCGCGGTCGCTCCAGGCTGCCGATATCGCTCCTCGAACGGACGCTGGCCACGAACTGAC
>JADFHP010000108.1 GCA_022567135.1 Chloroflexota bacterium | reverse complement strand
TCAGATGCTTCAGTTCGACCGCATCGCCATTGCGTCAATCGATATCGAAGAGCAGACGATGACGACTACCTACGAGGCGGGCGTCAACGTAGCCGCATGGGGCCCCGGCCAGACGCGCCCCATGTTCCGCCCGCTTACCGGCATGATCACGGAGGCGCCCGGCGCCATCCTGGTCGACGAAGAACTCGCCGCGTGGATCGTCACCGAGTACCCGGAGATGCAAGACCTTCTGGACGCCGGCCTTCTCTCGACGCTCGCCGTCCCCATATTCAACGAAGATCGCCCCATCGCCTTCCTGGCTCTCAACTCGAAAGATCCACATGCCTACAGCGCGGAGGACGGTGAACTGGCGGAGAGAATCGTCGCCCAGATAGGGGGCGTGATCGCGAATGCCGAACTGCGCGCCGAGTTGCAGCAAGAGGTGGAGCAGCGCACTACACTCGCCGAAATCGGACGCCTCGTCGCCTCGTCTGTCGAACTCGATGAGATGTACGGCACACTGGCCGGCCTGATTCGCGGCCTGCTCCCATACGACCGATTTACCGTACTCCGCATCGATGCAGAATCAACCCTTGTGACAACCGACTACGTCGTCGGCGCAGAAGTTCCGGGCCGGGCAGCGGGAGACATCAGCCCCATCGGCGAGACAATTCTGGCGCGCGTATTGCAGGAGAGGGCGGGCGTCCGGATTACCGCCAACGATCAGGAGGACAGGGCCGCTTATCCCGTCTTCTCCGATAGCGAAAACGGCGGCCTGCGAACGGTCGTGATGGCACCGCTTGTCTCACAGGGGCACATCATCGGCGGCATCGCGCTGGGCTCAAGAGAGGGCTCCGCATACTCGCAGGCCGCGGTCGAACTGCTCGAGCGTATCGCCGCACAGGTCGGCGGCGCCATCGGCGCAGCACAACTCCGCGCCCAACTCCAGGCCGATACCGACGAACGCGTCGAACAGCTACAGCACCTCGACACTCTGCGACTCCAGTTCCTGCAGATGGTCACACACGAATTCCGCACACCCCTCGCCTCATTGCGCGTATCGCGCGACCTGCTGGCGGAAACACCGCTCTCGGACCTCGATGACGACTCTTACGCCCGCCTCATCAACAACATGGGACGAGGAGTGGACCGGCTCGACTCGCTCGTCACGGACCTGCTCGACCTCACCATCGCCCAGGCAGGAGAACTGAATCTCAACATCGCGCTCGTAGACCTGCGCGACCTCCTTGCCGACGCCGTCGATATCGTTTCTCCGCTCGCGTCGCAACGAAACCAGGAATTCGACATCCAGATCGAAAGCCCGTCGCCGCTCGTTCAAGTCGATCGCCAGCGCATCGAGCAGGTCCTCCTGAACCTGCTCTCAAACGCCCATAAATACTCAGACGAGGGCGCGGTCATACAGGTCACGGTCAAGAAGATAAACGGCAGCGCAGAAATCAGGGTAACCGGCAAAGGCCCGGACATCCCTGAGAAAGACCGCCCCCACATGTTCGAACCGTTCTTCCGGGGGTCCGGCCCGCAGTCACGCGCCATCCCGGGGCGCGGCCTCGGCCTCTCCATCGCCAGGGCTTTCGTAGAGCTGCACGGCGGCCAGATTGGATTCGACTCGATACCTGAAACCGGCCCCAGCTTCTACTTCACCCTTCCCCTGAGTGACAGCTCGCTCGAACCACCCGGAGACGATTAGCTGTACCCCTGGTAGGTGGTGTAATGCCCCACCAGGGTTGGTTATCTGCCCTCCTGAGGCGGACCTATCGGCCTCAGACGGAGGCAGACATGACCCTCACCCGCAATATGGTGCGAGGGTTGGGACATCACACGATCCCACCTCCCACATTAATATCATCCTCTGGCGTCCCCGACCCGAGGATCTCAGCCTTTGGAGCCAACTCGCGTACGCCTCGGTCTTTGATACCCCAATCCCCGAGAACATGCCCACCGGCGCCAGGCCACCGCCTGCCTATAACCGAGCGTGGTTGGCCGGCCGCGCGGGACGGGCGGGGCAAGCCACCGCCCCCACCAGATGTCCCAGCCATGCGCGCCCGCTCCACCCAGCGGACCACCGCCTCTGCAGGGCCGGTTACGCCCCCAGCCGCTCCACTATCGACCTGCAGGCCTGCATGTAGATCGTCGCGTCCACGTTGATCGACAGGTACTGCACGCCAATGTCCAGCAGCCACTTGCCCATGTCGACATCCTTCGCGTACGAGCCCACCGCCCTGCCCTGGGCGCGCGCGTCTGCGGCCGCCTTGCGAATCGCATCCTCAACCTTCTTGTCGCGCACCTGTCCCGGCATGCCAAGACTCTGGGAGATGTCGTACGGGCCGAGGAACAGCACGTCGATGCCGTCCACCGTCATGATTTCGTCCAGATTGTCCAGGCCGCGCTGACCCTCGATATGAACGACCACAACCGTGTCATCGTTCTGCTTTTCGATGAAGCCCTCACCCTCGTGCTCGAAATAATCGCCGGCCCGCGTGAAGATCGAAAGGCCGCGCTCCCCAATCGGGTCGTATTTGGCCGCCCGAACAGCGCTACGGGCATCATCGACCGTGTTGATCTGCGGAATCTGGACACCGGCCGAACCGATATCAAGCGCTCGCAATATCAGCGACTCATGGTTCTCGCCCACTCTCACGATGGGCGCCACGCCAACGTTGTCGGCTGCGATGCACATGTCCTGCGCCGACTGCATGTCGATCGGCCCGTGCTCCGTGTCGATGATGAGAAAATCCATCCCACCACGGCCCAGCGCCTCCACCATCGCCATACTCGGAATGATGCAAAACGGTCCGACGACGACCTCGCCCGCCTTCAGTCGTTTCTTTAGCCTGCCTTCATTGGGCACGAACCCGGCTCCTATCCGCTCTTTGAGATGACCGTCGCGTATGTGCGCCAAGTCTAGCCTCCGGCGCGGCGGGTGTCATGAGACATCGCTGCTCTTCTATTCCAACTCCGGTCCGCGATTCTGATCAGGGTGTAGAGTGCGGTCGCAGATCTACCACGGCGCTACCCTGCGCCCGACGCGCTGGCGCGGACAGCGCTACCCGTTACATTGAAAATGACCAGACTTGCAGAAGGCGGCCGCGCATAGATGGCGCGTAGCATCCCCGAAAAACCGGCGGACTCCAGCGACATCGCCGGGACCACGTCACGCGGCTTCATGGCAGCCTTCGATTCGCTGCGGATCCACGATTTCCGCTTCATGTGGTTCGGCCAGGTCAGTTCCGCGACCGCGCTGCACGCTGACATCCTCGCCCGAAGCTGGCTCACATGGCAGCTCACCGGGTCCACCGTCTCCGTCGTTCTCGTAAATCTCGTGCGGACGATTCCCATGTTGACACTGGGAATATTCGCAGGCGTAATAGCCGACCGCTTCGACAAGAAAAAAATCCTGTTCATGATCCAGGCCTGGACCATCGCCGTCTACATCGGCATCGCCACCGTCGTCCTGCTCGATATCGTGCAGCTCTGGCACGTCTACGCCTACTCCCTCCTGATCGGCTTCGGCTTCGCCGTGAACCAGCCCGTCCGAATGTCGTTTATTCCGCGCCTTGTCGGGAAAGACAAACTTCTCAACGCCCTCTCACTCTCCTCCATCGCCATCAACTCGACCCGGCTCGGCGGCCCCGCGGTGATCGGATTCCTCATCGCGTTCACCGGCATCGGGTCCGCATTCGTAATCTCCGCGCTGATGTACACCATCGCTCTCTGGACAACCACCCGGATCAGAACATCCGGCGCGCCGGCGGCAGATCGCAACTCCGGCGGGTCCGTTTTCGCCGACCTCCTCGAGGGATACCGATTCATGGGCGAGAACAGGCTCGTCCTCGTGCTTGTGATACTCGCGCTCGGCCCGCTCTCTTTCGGACATAGCTGGACGATGCTGCTCCCTCAGTTCGTAGACCAGGTCCTTGACGCAGACGCCGGTTTGCTTGGCATCATCACCTCCGTGGGCGCCGTTGGCGGCTTGACCGGCGGCCTGTTCATCGCCTCACGCGGCAACATCCCGCACAAGGGCGCCGTCATGATCGGCGCAGGCCTCCTTTACGGCACCGCCCTCATGCTCTTCGGCCTCGTCACGTTGCTCATCGCCGTGATCCCGCTCGTGATAATGATCGGCGTCTCGCAGACCGTGTTCCGCGCAGCAAACACCAGCACTCTGCTGGAAAATGCCCCGGACCGCCTGCGCGGGCGCATCGTCAGCGTCACGCTGCTCGATACGGCGATGGGGCCAATGGCCGGGCTGCTCGCCGGGGTCATCGCCGACCGCTCCGGCGTCTCAGCCGGCCTCTTCACCATCGGCGTCATCTGCTTCGGAATCGTCGCCCTCGTCGCCATCACCTACCCGAAGATCCGCAGAATTTAGAGCCGACGCGCCGCCGCCGTCCCAACCCCGCAGGGGAGGGGCTTGCCCCTCCCGAGCCTGCACGGCCTTCCACGCGGGACGGGCGGGGCAAGCCGCCGCCCCTACAAAAACCGAACGCTCGCGGACACCCAACCCAGACCTGGCCGCATACGCCGCAATCCAGAGAAGGATGCAGGGGACACCCTGCCTGGTCAGGCAAGGATCAGGGGAATCCGCATCTCTTCGCGGCTCAAGCCGCTGTGGACGGATGCCATGGGATACCCCTCCGCGGCAGGCCGGTAGTCGATTACCTGGTTCTTACGCGCGATCGCCGTGAAGTTTCCGATTCTCTTGCGGGTCATCGGCGCAAGATCGGCCGGCCCCAGGAGGCGAAGCTCCTCCACCTCGTCAGTGCTCAACAGGAAGAAGCCCTCACCGTAATCATCGCGGAACCTGTCCCGAAACTCCCCTTCCCTGCCCGGTTTTACGTGGAGATACAGTACGCGGGCATCCCCGGCGGGCCTGCAAAGCGTCATCTCACAGAGAGGTCCGCCAGGCTCGATGAAGTAACGGCCATCCTCCGGAGCATCCAGATGGCCGTGATCGGAGGTCACCACAATCCGGGCGGCTCCGCTCAGCTCAGAGGCCAGATCGCCGAAAGCGCGCTCGATCTGAGTAAGCGCGTTCCACACTTCATGGCTGGAGCAGCCGTATGCATGCGCGGCCAAATCCAGAATATCTGTATACAGGAACGTGAACGTCGGCTCTGACGCCCTGCGAACTCTGTCCACGGCGATCTCCGCCGCTGCCCGCAGATCGTGCCGCTCGTACGCCGCAGTCGGGGCGTTGCCGGACTGGTACCGCGTGTAAACGCTGCCGACGATCCCCTCTGGATGGATGAATAGCGTATTGCTGGCAAAACGCGGCGCCAGCGCAGGCGCCGGAAAGACCTGCTGCGGCGTCACCCCGAGATCGCTCAGCGAAACCCCGTCTCTCGTCCTCACGTACGGCAGAATCGTCGCCGTCTCCTTGATCTCGGAGACGTGGGTGAACCAGGACGTCACCCCGTGTTGCGCCGGCCACAACCCCGTTGCGATAGTCGTAAAGGTGACGCTGGTTGTAGACGGGAACGGGCTGTTGATCTCCCGGACCATGTTCGAACGCAGAAAAGAATCTGGCGGCAGTTGATCGACGAAGTTCATGCCAAGCCCGTCGACCGCCACGAACACCAGGTGCTCCGACTCGCCAATCTCGGCCGCTAACTGTCGCAGACCCGGACTCTCGGGCAGATCCGCGGCCCCGGCGATCGCGGCGACGGCAAGCGCAAGGTCCACCATGTTCAACTCGCACGCGTCGGGACGCACCAGCGCCCCTGAGTCGAAAGACTCCAGCAGTCCCCGCGCATCTTCCGACAGCGATCTCATACGAGGATGGTACATCCGGCCCTTTCGGACTGCCTCGCCGCCCGCGAGGAAGCCGATTACGCCGGAGATGCCTGACTGGTATCGTTCCTGATTGGCTCGCGCACCGGCAACAGCTCCGCACCCGGTCAGGAACGCCAATCAGATGACCCCCGTGAAAAGTGAAATCGTCTTCCTCGGGACAGGAACCTCCGAGGGAGTGCCGCGCGTAAGTTGCCTCACCAGGGACCCGGTCACCTGCAAAGTCTGCTCGTCCGCCACGCGCCCCGGCTCCAAAAACCGGCGCAGAAACACGTCCCTCCTCGTCAGGTACGCCCATCCCGACGGCCGCACACGCAACATCGTCATAGACATTGGCAAGTTCTTCTGGCACTCAGCGCTCGAATGGTTCCCGGAATACCGGGTCCCTTCCATCGATGCGATCGTCATCACCCACTCACACGCAGACGCCGTTGGGGGGATGGACGATCTGCGGGACTGGACCAACAACGTCTCAGAGGCCATCCCGATTCACATTCGGCAGTCCGATCTGGATGACCTATCGAAGATGTTCTTTTACCTTGTCGACACCGCGCAGCAGACCGGCGGAGGAGGTGTGGCCCGGCTGAATTTCAAGATAATCGACGAGACACCGTTCGATGTCGCCGGGCTGCGTTTCACGCCGCTGCCGGTAGAGCACGGCGAGCGCATGACCACCTTCGGATACAGGATTGGCGACCTCTCATACGTGTCGGACGCGTCGTTCATTCCGGAATCCACGGCACAACTGATCGGAGGTTCCGACATCCTCATCCTTGATGCCCTCCGCCCTCGTCCCCACCGCTCGCACTTCAGCTTTGAAGAGGCGATCGAACACGCGAAGCGATTCGGGGCCCGCAAGACCTACTTCATCGACATGACCCACGATGTCGACCACGAGGCGACCAACGCCGAGCTCGCCAGACTCGCAGCGACAGATGACCTCGACATCCAGCTCGCCCACGATGGACTCTGCATCGAAGTCGACCTCTAGCGGCGGCTAAGTCCCGCTTAGCACCCCACTTCGCTTATGATGCGCCGCATATGCCATCTGAGCGGGTACAGCGGCGTATAGACGCCCTTCTTGACGAAGCCGACGCTGCGATTGCCAGCCGTGACCTTGAGGCCGCGGCTCAATCAGTGCGCATGGTGCTTCGCATCGAACCCGAAAATGAAGACGCCCTCACCTTCTCTGCAATGCTCGAAGGCGAGGTCCGTGATGGGATTTCCGCAGAGACCGACGATGTTGGCAAAGCAGAACTATCTGATACGCCCGACAGCCCCACCTCCTTCGCCAATGGCCGCTACGAAGTCACCGGCTTCCTCGGAGAGGGCGGCAAGAAGAAGGTCTACCGCGTCCACGACACCACCCTGGACAGAGACGTCGCGTTCGGACTGATCAAAGCAGAAGGACTCGACGACGCCTCGCGCCAACGCATCACCCGCGAGGCACAGGCCATGGCCCGCCTCGGCGACAACCCGAACATCATGCCTATCTTCGACCTCGGAGAAGAGAACGGCCAGCCATACATGGTCGGCCCGCTGATGGGCGGCGGCGACGTTGAGGCCCTTATCGAAGACGCCGAAGACGGCCGCCTGTCCCTGGAAGACGCGCTCCGAATCGCCAGCGAGATTTGCCACGGCCTGGAGTTCGCCCACTCCAAGAGCATCATTCACCGCGACCTGAAGCCCGGCAACGTATGGCTCACCGACGACGGCACCGCCCGCATCGGCGACTTTGGCCTCGCACTCTCCCTAGACCGCTCCAGGCTGACGCAGGAAAAGATGATGGTCGGCACTGTCAGCTACATGCCGCCCGAGCAGGCAACCGGCGGAGAGGTCACCCCGCGCTCCGACCTCTACTCCCTCGGCGCCATGCTCTACGAGATGGTCACCGGCCGTCCGCCGTTCATGGGCGATGACGAGATCGCCATAATCGGCCAGCACATCAACACGCCGCCTGTAGCACCGAGCTGGCACAACCCGTCGCTTCCGCAGACCCTCGACAGCCTCATCATGCGGCTGCTAAGCAAAAACCCGGCAGAGCGGCCCGAGAGCGCTGCAGAAGTACTGCAGGCCCTTGAAGCGATTGATCCCGCCGATGCCGCCGCCGTTCACGAGGAGGAACAGGGGTCACTGGACTCGATGTCTGGTGGCGTGTTTGTTGGCCGCCATCGCGAGATGGACCAGCTCAAGGCCACCTTCGAGGACACGCTCGGCGGCCACGGCAAGATGGTGGCGCTGGTCGGCGAGCCGGGAATCGGCAAGACCCGGACGGCGCAAGAGCTTGCGACCTACGCCTCGATGCGCGGAGGGCAGGTGCTGTGGGGCCGTTGTTACGAAGGCGGCGGCGCACCGTCGTATTGGCCGTGGGTTCAGGCCATCCGCAGCTATGTCTTGGATCGAGATGCGGAGACCGTCCGGCGAGAAATGGGCAGTACCGCATCGGTGATCGCCGAGATCGTGCCGGATGTGAAAGAGCGCCTGCCAGATCTGCACCCGCCGTCACAGATAGACGACCCTGATTCAGCGCGGTTCAGGCTGTTCGACTCCATCACGACGTTTCTGAAGACCGCTTCCAGCTCTCAGCCCATCGTCCTCATGCTGGAAGACCTCCACTGGTCGGACAAGCCATCTCTGCAATTACTGGAGTTCGTCGCCCGCGAGTTGAGCAACTCACGTTTGATGATCGTCGGCAACTATCGGGATATGGAACTCAACCGCAGGCACCCTCTATCGATAACGCTGGGGGAGCTTACCCGTGATCATCTGTTCGACCGGGTATTGCTGCGCGGCCTCCAGAAACACGACGTGGAACGCTTTATTGAGGTAGCCGCCGGTATCGACCCTCCAAACGCGCTGGTGGACGCGGTGTACACCCAGACAGAGGGCAATCCTCTCTTCGTCACGGAGACAGTCCGACTCCTGATTCAGGAAGGGGACATCACATCTGGAGCCAGGACAGAGAGCGGAACGTCTTCGTGGGAGATTCGGATACCCGAAGGTGTGCGGGAGGTTATTGGCAGAAGACTGGACAGACTCTCCGAGCGATGCAATGAGGTGCTCACCACTGCGGCTCTGGTCGGCAGGCAGTTCCGGTTCGGTGTTTTGATGAAACTGGTTGATGACGTGTCTGAGAACACGCTCCTCGACGCGCTCGATGAAGCGCTGGAAGCCCGCATCGTGGAAGAAGTACCTTCCGAAGTTGGCCTCTACCAGTTCGCCCATGCCTTGATGCAGGAGACGCTGACATCTGAGTTATCGGCTACCCGCACAGTGAGGCTCCACGCTGGCATCGCGGTGGCGCTCGAGGAGTTCTATGGGGACGACGCCGAGATGCACGCCACAGAACTCGTTACGCATTTTGCGGAGGCTGAGACCGTTCTGGGCTCAGAACGGCTGATCCATTATTCGAGTTTCGCTGCCGTGAGTGCACTTTCCGGATATGCGTATGAAGAAGCGGCGCGGATCGCCACGCGTGCGCTGGGATTGCTCCGGGCCGGTGACTCGTCTCCCGAACATGCTGGCTTCCTGGCGACACTCGCTCAGGCAGAGGCAGCGATGATCACTGATTTTTCGCGGGCCCAGGGTATTTGGGATCGGCTTGAAACGGCCATCAACATGTTTCTCGACGCAGGGGATATTGCGGCTGCGGTGGAGACAGCGACAATCCGTATTTCGACGTTCGCAGCATCTCGCGGGCCCGCCGCGCTTCTGGCGAGCCTTGTTGGGAAAGTAACGCCCGGATCGGCCGAGGAAGCGCGTATTCAGGAGCGCCTCTCGGTGGCCTTATATTGGGAATCTCACAACACGGC
>JADFHP010000107.1 GCA_022567135.1 Chloroflexota bacterium | reverse complement strand
TCGATGTGATCAACGAGATCGGGGAGTCGGTGGCGAACGATCCGTACTTCGGCGAGATGATCATCGAGACGCCGAAGGTGCTTCGCCTTGATTCGTTCGATGACTCAGCCATCACCATCAAGGTGCTTGGCGTTTGCAAGCCAATGACCCAGTGGGAGATCAAGGGCGAGATGAATCGCCGGATCAAGAAGCGGTTCGATGAAGAGGGAATCGAGATACCGTTCCCGCATCAGACGATCTACTGGGGTTATGGCGCGCATCCCCAGAGAGGCAATCAGGGGACGGAGTGGGTGGAGCCTGGTGGGAGCCTGAGGAAGAGGTCCAGGAGCCGGATCCTGAGGGCGTGCCGCCGGCGTTCAGATCTTTCGGGCTTGCGGGAGGCAAGCCGCTGGCGGTTCCTGCCAGCGGGAGCACGAGTCGGAGCAATGGAGATGGCGTTTCCGGGAGTAGCGGACTGACGGAGGCGCAGCGTCGCTCGGCGCGTGATCTGAAGCGAGTGGCGCCGGAAGAGGACGACGGCGACGAGTAGGCAGGCAGGCGGTGGCCTGCTAGTTCTCGGGATTGGGGCGTTGCTGGCCGTTACATACCCGGGTGCCCGCGGGGGTTTAGAAATTTCGTAGGAGCGGTGCTTGCCCGTCCCGCGTGTGTGAACGCCCGCGCTCGGGAGTGGCCCTTCGACTGGCCCTTCGACAAGCTCAGGAGAGCCTCAGGATGGCGCTCAGAATGTTGCCTAAGTGGGCAGCTTGCCCGGCCCGTCCAGCGTGGCTGATCACCCGCGCTCGGGAGTGGCCCTTCGAGTGGCTCAGGATGCACAAGCCGGTCTCCTGCGGGTTGGGGGATTGTCTCGTTCGTTGCTCGTATAGGCCATAATGTTTCGCGCGTCCGGATGGCTTTCGGAGGCGGTGGGGAGAACGAATTGGCGAGACCGGTTACCGGCGATGAGATCAGAGAGGCGTTTTTGCGCCATTTCGAGGAGCGGGAGCATCTGCGGCTGCCGTCGTCGTCGCTGATTCCGGCCGCCGACCCGACTTTGCTGCTGACCAACTCCGGGATGGCACAGTTCAAGGCGTACTTTTCGGGAGAGGCGGAGCCGCCGCAGCCGCGTGTCGTGACGTCGCAGAAGTGTTTTCGGACGACCGATATCGATGAGGTCGGAGACGCGACGCATCTGACGCTTTTTGAGATGCTCGGGAACTTTTCGTTTGCCGAGTATTTCAAGAAGGAGGCGTGTCTGTGGGCGCTGGAGTTCTGGCGGGACGTGCTGGAGTTTCCGGTGGAGCGGCTGTATGCGACGGTCCACGATGACGACGATGAGGCCGAGCAGATATGGCTGGATCTGGGGATACCGAAAGAGCGGGTTTTCAGGTTTGGCGATGAGGAGAACTGGTGGGGCCCGGCCGGAGAGGAAGGGCCGTGCGGGCCGTCGTCTGAGCTTCACTATTACTACGCTGATCTCGATCTGGTGCCCGCTCCGGACGCCGCCGAGTACGGAACGACCTGGGGGCCGAACCTTTCCGACGATTTCGTGGAGTTGTACAACCTGGTCTTCACGCAGTTCTACCACCATCTGGATGGGTCTCGGACGGTGCTGCCGGGCCAGAACATCGACACCGGGATGGGGCTCGAGCGGACGGCGGTGGCGGCGCAGGGCGTCACAAGTATTTACGAGACGGACATCATGCGTCCGTTCATCGCGCGTGTGGAGGAGCTTTCCGGCAAGGAGTACGGGAACGGCGGGGAGATCGATCGCGCGATCAGGGTTGTCGCGGAGCACGGCCGATCGGCGTCGTTTCTGATCGCCGATGGGGTGGTGCCTGAGAACACGGGCCGCGGTTACATATTGCGGCGGGTGATTCGGCGGGCGATGCGGTTTGGCCTGTCCCTGGACATGGAGAGCCCGTTCCTGCCGGAGATCGCCGAGGTAGCGAACGAGCGGATGGCGCACGTCTATCCGGAACTGCGTGAAAACCTGCCGTTTATCAAGACCGTGCTGGCGACCGAGGAGGAGCGGTTTGCGGAGGCGGTTGAGTCGGGGAGTCGTAGGCTTGGGGACCTGATCGCGGGCCGGCGGGAGACCGTCCAGATGGTCGATGATCTCAAAGACGTGAAGTTTCCTGTTGGATTGTCGGACGCCGCCGAGGGCATCACTTTTGCCAAGGAGCAATTGCAGAAATTTCGAGTTGGGAAAACCGCCGAGGCCGCCAATTTATTTGGACGCATACTCGAAGATGCAACTGACTCTGCGGAAGCTGTAGTAATGCGCTGGGATGAATTGCTCTCTGCAGATTGGAACGACACGGTTACCGGCTATGAGGCCGCCTACCTAAATGACACATTCGGGTTTCCGATCGAAGTAACGCAGGAGATGGCCCAGGAGCAGGGCTTCAGCGTCGACCTTGAGGGCTTCGAGCGGGAGATGGAGTTGCAGCGGCAGCGCGGGCGGGCGTCGGCGCGCTTCGGCGGGGACGCCGCCGGCCAGCGGATATATCACGACCTCGATTTCGACGACACGCCGTTTCTTGGCTACGAGCCTGAGACCGCGACGAAGGCAGACTCCGTCGTGGCGGCGATCATTCGGGATGGCGTTTTGCTTGACGAGGCGTCGGAAGGTGATGAGATCGAGATCGTGCTGCGGGAGACGCCGTTCTTTGCCGAGCGCGGCGGCCAGATGGGCGATGCAGGTTTCATAAAAGGCGAGGACGGCGTCGTCGAGGTAACCGATACTCAGAATCCTTACGCCCGCATCAATGTTCACTACGGGCGCGTGATCGAAGGCAAGATTAGAGTCGGCGACGGCGTGTCTGCGGAGGTCGATGCGATTCGGCGAGAGAAGATTCGCCGTAACCACACCGGCACACACCTGATTCACGCTGCGCTACGACAGGTCCTCGGCAGCCACGTGCGGCAGTCGGGCTCGCTTGTTGCGCCGGACCGGCTTAGATTCGACTTCACGCACATCGCGGCGATGACACGCGAAGAGATCCTCGAAGTGCAGCGCGTTGTAAACGACCGAATTCGCGCCAATCACGAGGTGGAGGTCGAGTACACGACGTATCAGGATGCGGTGGCGAACGGCGCCCTGGCGTTTTTCGGCGACAAGTACGACGAGACGAACGTGCGGACGATCAAGATCGACCCGCCGTGGAGCTATGAGCTGTGCGGCGGCACGCACTGTTCGCGCTCGGGGGACATTGGCTCGTTCTTCATCCTGACTGAGCAGAGCATCGGGTCGGGGATGCGCCGCATAGAGGCGGTTACGGGAGTGGGGGCGGAAGACCTGGTTTCGGAGCGGCTGTTCTCGCTGGATCGGATTTCGTCCGATCTTCAGACGCCGGTTGGCGAATTGCAGGAGCGGGTCAACGCCTTGCGCTCCGAAGCGGACGCATCGCGGCGGCGGATATCGGAACTCGAGGCTGCGGTGCTGCGGGCGAGCGTGAGTGGCGGTGGTGGGACAACCGATGGGCCTGAGTCGCCGGAGTCGGTGATCGTAAACGGCTCGGCCGTGGCGCTGCAGGTGAGGCGTGTGGATGCGCCGAATATCGATGCGCTTCGGAAGACCGGCGACTTCCTGCGCGACAGGCTCGATTCCGGCGTTGTAGTGATCGGCAGCGAGATCGATGAGCGTCCGATGGTTATAGCGATGGTCACGAAGGATCTGGTGGAAAAGGGTTTCCATGCCGGGGATATTGTGAAGCGGGTGGCCGAGGTGATGGGCGGCGGCGGCGGCGGCCGGCCGGATACGGCGCAGGCTGGCGGTCGCGATGCGGAAAAGCTGGACGAGGCGCTGGCCAGCGTGAGAGAGATCGTCCAGGCCGGCCCGACGTCGGGTTGACCGGGTTGCCGGAGGCAGGCGAAGGCCGCGGGCGGATACTCGCCCTCGACGTTGGCGAGGCCCGAATCGGGCTGGCCGTATCCGATGAGACAGGTACTCTGGCCACGCCGGCGGAAGCGATCAAGCGCGCGGACCCGCAGTCAGATGCGCGTGCGGTGATCGCGGCCGCGGAGCGCGTGGGAGCGTGCCGCATCGTGGTCGGCATGCCGGTGTCGTTGAATGGCACTTATGGTCCCCAGGCGCGCCGTGTGCAGGGCTTTCGCCGGATTCTGATCGAGGCGACGGACCTGCCGGTTGAAAGCTGGGATGAGCGGTTCTCGACGGTGGAGGCGGAGCGTAGGCTCCGCGAGAGCGGTGTTGAGCCAAGCCGTGATCGGGCGCGACTCGACTCGGCAGCTGCGGCGATAATCTTGCAGAGTTTTCTGGACCAGACCAGATGACTCTGGACTGTATGGGGAATGGGGCGTTTGCGGCCAGTTCGAGGGCGAGTGCCCGCAGGGGCTACGAGACTCTGGGCCGTATAGGGAGCCACAGGGGGATGTGTTGGCGAAACGGATTGGGATAATCGGGTATCCGCTGGGGCACACGCTATCGCCGGCATTTCAGCAGGCCGGCCTGGACGAGCTGGGCGTGGATGCGGTCTTTTCGGCGTGGCCGACGGCGCCGGGCGAGCTGGAAGAGACTGTTGCCTCCTTCCGTGAGGACGACTGCATGGGCTCTTGCGTGACGCTGCCGCACAAGCAGGCGGTGATGCCGCTGCTGGACGAGATTGACGATGCGGCGGCCGAGATAGGCGCGGTGAACTGGATCATCAATGAAGGCGGGAAGCTGAAGGGCTACAACACGGATGCGCCGGGGTTCCTGCGTGCAGTGAGAGAAGAGCTCGATTTCGACCCGTCCGGCGCCGATGCGCTGGTGATCGGCGCAGGGGGAGCGGCGCGCGCGATTGTCTTCGCGTTGCGGGACGCCGGCGTGACCCGGCTGACGATAGCGAACCGGACGTTATCGCGGGCGCAGGCGCTTGCCGAGGACGCCCGGAAAGGCCGGTTTCGGGCCGGTGCGGTTGAATTGAGCAGGGAGTCGCTGACCGACTACGCGCCGTATGCCGACATTATCGTGAACACGTCATCGATGGGGATGGCCGGCGGGGCCGCCGAGAACGACAGCCCGCTTGCCGCCGACCTGATCTCCGATCGCACGGTCGTCTATGACATCGTGTACGCGCCTGCTGAGACGCCGCTGTTTCATGAGGCCGAAATGGCGGGAGCGCGAGCCGCGACGGGCCTTTCGATGCTGGTGTACCAGGGTGTTGTCGGTTTTGAGCTGGCGACGGGGCTGGAGGCGCCGGCGGAGCTGATGTTGCGGACGGCCAGATTCTCTGGACTTTCTCGGGATTGAGGCGTTGTTGGCCGGTTCGGAAGTTTGTGCCCACGGTGGGTAGTGGGCCGGTGTTTGCAGTGTCTCCATAGTCATCATGGTGATTGATCTCGCGTGAACTCCGCGGGCGGTCAATCTGGATTTTCCGGGACCTGATTTTCGAGCATTTTCCGGGCGTCTTCGATGAACAGGGTTCCGATCAGCCTCCCGTCCTGATCGGTTACCAGGACGCTCTTGAGGCCGGACTCTCCGTAAAACTCGACGACCTCTGCCAATTCGGTGTCCGGGCGGATGGTGGTGGGGCCGGGGCTCATCGCCTGCTCGGCTGTGCTGTCGGGATCACCCCGCAGAGCACGGCCGCGGATGCGCCCGAGCACTATCCCATCACCGGTAGTGACGATGCACACGTTGGCGCCAGCCGCCTTCGTTCGCGCCTGCACCACCGCGAGCGTCTCGTTCAGGCTGCAAGTAACGTCGCCGCCCTGAACGGCGTCACCAGCCTTTAGTATCGAGGCCGTCTTGCCTTCCATCAGAAAACCAGCGGCCGACCAATCGGTTTTACCCGCGACATAGTCATATACACGGGTGAATCCAAGCGTTTCAAGCCGCCAAGCGGCTCGTGGGCTCATGTCTCAGAGCCCGTCCATTCAATAGACGATGACGGGCGCGTCCTTATTCAGGCCGACGGTTGACTCTCTATTCAACTCGTTGAGGGGAATGTTGATGGCTCCCGGCAGGTGAGCCTCTTCGAACTCGGCAGTCGGCAGCACCTCCACGAGCTGCGCGGAGCCTTGCTCGATAAGACTCTGGAGTTCATGTCTGTCGATTGAAGTCGGCATTTTTATCTGGTATCCATTCGGTGCCGTGTGAGCCGTTGCAGGAGCCTAAGGCCAGGGTTTGCCGGCTTTCGGACATCCGGTATTTTTCCTGGTCTTTCATCTCTGCCGAGCCATGACACGAGACCGAGAGCGCCGGCTGCCAGAGGGACGCAACATGCGCCCACAATAATCAATGTCTCCATTCGTTATTCCTCGGCGGGCAATAGCGACGCCCACCCAAATTGGCTTTACTGGCGAGTCACCTGGCAGGCGAGGATTCTCTCTGCGTTGGCCGCGACGACGGCGTTGCCCAGATCCATGAGATTTCCCACGCGGGGATCTGATACCGCGTAAAGGACGTTTCTTCCCTCGCGGAAGGACGTCACGAAGCCGCAGGTCCGGAGACAGGAGAGGTGATTCGAGATGCGTCCCTGTGGCGCGTCTATCTCATCGACGAGATCCCCGACCCTGGTGGGGCCATCGCGGAGGAGGATCATCAATATTCGCACCCTGGTGGGGTCGGCCAGGCCGCGGAAGAAATGGGCGGTGATCTCTGCCACGGCAGCGGTAGCACCGGCAGTTATGCTGGGCGCGATTGGCATATCGGGCTCCCTGGAGATCGAGATATCAGGAATTCCGTATATGTTATTCTTCTGGTTCGGTATGTCAACCGGATCTATGTCCCCTGGGCTCACATCGGTCCGGAGGCAGGGGGGCTCCACGCGAGTTCACACGCGATCGCCCGGGAGGGGGAGGCGAGGAGATAGTGTCCGCAGGAATGAAGATTGGCGAGGTTGCGAAGGCTACGGGCCTTACCACGAAGACAATTCGTTATTACGAAGAGGTGGAACTGCTTCCCGAGCCGGAGCGCACCGATAGCGGCTATCGGGTGTACGGCGATGAGGCGGTGTCCCGTCTGAAGTTCATTACGAAGGGTCGTCGGCTGGGACTGTCACTGGCCGAGATCGGCACGGTGCTGGAGCTGCATGGCCAGACCAATTACCCGTGTCCCCACGTCCTGGCGTTGCTGGACCGCAAGCTCGCTGAGATCGAGTCCGTGCTGGCCGACCTGAACTCTTTTCGGGACGAGCTGGGCCGGCTCCGTGAGTCTTCCGCGAAAAGGCTCGACGAGGTGCCGGAAGGGGAGGTCGTGTGCAGCATCATCGAGCGTGGCATACACCACGAGGGAGAGCTGGCGCTGGCCTGGCTCGAAGGCCGCAACCTCACCGGCTCGCGCTAGTCGCGGGCGGCCCGATTTCTCTGCTAGTCGTGGTTACCGCCCGTTATGGGTGGCTGGCCGGCGGGGCTTGACCTTCACCTCGACTGGAAGGTTTAGTGTCATCTAAGTAATCGAGTGGAGCACCGGCCCGGGAACTCCCGGCCGCCATTTAGTCCTATTCAATCCCAATCAAATCGGAGACACGACGATGACGAAGGAAGCAACCCTGGTGGTCCCGGCCATCCACTGCAGCAGCTGCGCTGACACGATACGCCGCAATCTGGAGCCAATCCCGGGCGTTGAGAGTGTGGTGGTCGATCCGGAATCCAAGATCGTCGATCTGAGGTTCGAGGAGTCGGTGGTGACCGAGGAGCAGATCCGTGAGAAGTTGGAAGAGATCGGTTTCTTCCCGGATGAGTAAGCATTTCGGTCAGGTCGGAGGAGTCGAATGGCTACTGTAATTCCGGGTCTGGGCCGTCAGCCAGGCGCACTCTGGGCCCGCTCAGGGAAGACCGGTCCGTTTCTGTTGGCGTTGGCTATCGGCGGCGTGCTGGCCGTCATCAGCTGGCAGGCCGGAATACTTGACGGCAGCAGCAACGTGTTCGCCGGTGTCGCTGGAGATGCCGCCTCGGCCAGCAGTCCGGGCGCCATCGTGGCGATCGGCGCGGCTCTGATCATCGGCGCAACGATGATCGTCTTGCCCTGCGGCATGCCCGCCGTGTTCGTAATGCCGACTATCCTTGGTAGCCGCCAGGGACTCGCACAGCGTTCGGGGCTGAGCCTGGTCTTTCTGACAGCAAGCACGTTGCCGCTCGCTGCCGTCGGCCTGGGCCTGGGATTCGCCGGCGACGCAGTTCTCACCGCGCTGGATTCGACTGGCGCGAAGATGGGCTTCGCCGTGATTTTGTACTCGGCGATCGGGCTGATCGCAATCGCATATGCACTCAGCGAGCTGGGCCTCTTCCGCATCGTCAACCCGGCGGGCATGTTTCGAGGCCCCGGCATGCCCGGTAAGGACCGGCCGTACCGGCGGGCCGCGGTGCTCGGGAGCACGATGGGCGCCGGTATGGGCATCGGGTGCCCCATGCCGACGTACTACATCCTGCTGGGGTGGGTCGTCGCCGCTGCGAACCCGTTGTACGGCGCGATCGTGATGGGGGCATACGGTCTGGGCCGTGTCCTGCCGGCTATTCCAATCGGCGCCCTGATCGTGGCAGGAACGGAGGGCAGGGCGGTCTCGCGGGGCATGATCTCGTTCCGGGAGAAGACGAGCGGCGTCTCAAACGGTTTCGTGGCCGCCACGGGCGCCTACCTGATCGTTCTGTTCGGCGGCGTGCTCCTGTACCGGTGGGTGACGCTGTAGGCAGGCCAGATTCTCTGGACTGTATGGGGATTCATGCGTCGTTGGCCGTATCGAACGCGAAACGCCCCAGGTGGGTTTAATGTGGGTCTCTGCATCTTCTCGGCGACTGTTACATCTAACGTATTGACAACTGACTGAACGTCAGTCATACTACCGAACAGCAGCAATCGCCGAAAGGAACAGCAGTGGCAGCCAGGCGACGAACCGAAAGCGAACCGGTGCGAAGGAGACAGCTCCTCGCAGCGGCCCGCAAGGTGTTTCGTGAGAAGGGGTACAACGGAGCGACGATATCCGACATCGTTCGCGAAGCAGGTGTAGCGCAAGGGACTTTTTATCTCTACTACTCGTCCAAGAACGCGGTCGCGGTGTCCCTCCTTGATGGTCTCATGGAAAGAATGGGCGCGGCCGTGGAGAGTGCCATGAAATCAGACACTTCGTTCGACAAGAAGCTTGGCTCCATGATCGGCGCCTCTTTCCAGGTGGCCCGGCAGAATGCCGACCTCTACAGGCTGGCGTTCATAGGGGCTGACGAGACTCATCCAGAGATGCACAGCGAATCCCCGGAACATGCCTCCATCCTGAATACAGTCACGAATCTTTTCAGCATCGCGATTGACGCCGGCGAGATGGAGGCGATGGATCCAGAGATCGCGGCGCGGCTGGTTATCGGCCTGCTGCAGCATGCCATCATCGAGGCGTTCGTCTCTGGTGAAGGTGAAAGTGAAGGGTCCGAGCAGCTTGAGCAGGGCGTCCGCGTGCTGCTGGTGAATGCGTTGGTACGCAGGGGCTAGTTTTTATTTAGGCACTAATGACTGATGGTCAGTCATTAGTGAGATAAGGAGAAGACAAATGAACGCTCTTGAAATGACAGGAAAGACCGGTTCACGAGAACACAGATTGCGCTGGTGGACACTTGCAATAGTTTCAGTCACGGTCGTGATAGCGACTATCGACGAAACGATTCTCAATGTTGCTCTTCCATCCCTGCAACGG
>JADFHP010000190.1 GCA_022567135.1 Chloroflexota bacterium | reverse complement strand
AAAATGGGAGAGTTCAGAGAGGGCGAAGTTCTCCCTGATAGGGGCCTGGGGGCGTCCCCCAGAGTGACCTTTCGGGCGGGCGGTGGGACAGATCAACCCGTGGGGCAGGGCTAGCTCACCAAGAAAGGCTTATTTTCAGAATCACGCCATTTTAGTCTACGAAGCCGCTCCGGGGTCTATTTTCAGAGGAATTTAGTTTGATCAGTGAGGAGATGGATTGATACACAGTAACTTCCAGTGCGAGTTTTACTTTATTCGACACGGCGAGTCAGAGTCTAACGCGACGCCGGGCTTCGCGGCAGGTGTCAACTTCGACGCACCACTGACGCCCCTGGGGTTTGATCAGGCAGAGATGCTGGGTCGGAGATTCAAGGACGAAGGAATGTGTTTCGACAGGATATACAGTTCGAGCATGACCCGTACATTACAGACGACAGAGACGATGCTGAAGGCGATGGGCGCTTCCGGCGCACCGTACGAGACCGTCGACGACATAATCGAGCAGCAGATACCGGGCTGGCGGGGAAAGCCCTCCGAAGAGGTACTCACGCCCGAGGTCCGCGAGTTGCGTGCGACGGCAGGCATGTGGTTCGTGCCCGGGGACGGAGAGTCGGAGAGATCGGTTGAGCGCCGTTTCTCGATCTGGCTGGAGGACGAGATCCTATTCAACGGGGAGTACGCCGGTTCCGGTCGGAACACTATCGCGATCGTCAGCCATGGCCAGGCGATGCGATGCATCTTCCACTACATTCTCGGCTTCCAGGAGCGGTATTTCCGGTCTATCGCTCTCGACAACGCCTCCATCTCACGTTTCAAGTTCACGCTTACCGGCTGGTGGCTGTTGAGCATTAACGACGCATCGCACACCAACCAAATAGGCGATCTAAACCGCGTGGGTGAGACTACGACCACCGCTTGAGTGCCCGGAGGGCTGGTCGTCACGCTATGTTAGAGACACCTCTCGGCCGGTCTTGTGGGACTGCTCGATGGCCTCGAAGATCTGCATGACGTGCCGGCCGTGCTCCATGGGAATCGGCGTGTCCGAGTCGCCGCGCTGGACCGCCGCCATGAAGTCTCGGAACTCGTCAAGCAAGGAATCGGTCGTCGGGATCGGCACCTCGGCCCACTTTTCATCGCGGCCGATCCAGACCCCGTTTTCGATACCCTGCCGGGTTCTCGCCTGGCCGTTGGTGAAGTAGTAGTCGCCGCCCGTCTCAGTCACCCCTGTGCGATAAGCCATGCGGCTAATCATCGCGACCCTGCCGCTCTTCCAGCGCAAGAAGTGCATCCCAGTGTCGTCGGCATCGACCTCCGGGTGTGTGAAATTCCTGGTTATCCCGCTTACCGAAGAGATATCGGGGCCAAGCATCCAGATGAGCCGGTCGATCAGGTGGGTACAGTCCATGTAGCCCATGCCGCCACCCATCTTCTGGTCGAGCATCTACGGCGGCCGGCTTTCGGGGGCCAGAGGCTTGTGCCACATGACGTGGGCCATCACGAACTCGCCAAGCTCCTGCGAGTCGATGATCTCCTTGATCTTCTGGTTGTACGGGTAGTAGCGCTGCGTATGCGCGGTCATCAGCAGCTTGCCGTTCGCCCTGGCCGCGGCCAGCATCTCGTCGCAATCGGCGACGGTGAGCGCCATCGGCTTCTCCAGGAAAACGTGCTTGCCGGCATTGACGGCGTCGATGCCCGCCTCGTGGTGGAGCCAGTGGGGGAGCGTGCCTATGACGACATCGACTCCTTCTGCGGCAAGGGCTTCCCTGTAGTCGGCGACGAAGTCCATATCGGGATAACGCGCCTTGAGGTCCGCGACCTGCTCCTCCCGCGGCTCGGCCACGACTTTCATCTCCACGCCGTCGGTCTCCCTGACGACGTCGATGTAGCGTCCCCCGATTCGCCCGGTTCCCAGAACCGCGACTCCAAGCGCCATCTGCTGTCTCCTCTACTGGTAGTTGCGCGGTCCGCTCGGGAGCTGGCTTCCCGTGAGCACGAAACTTGCCCTTCGCGCGTCGCCCGACGCCATTCGCATGCCTGTTCCCGGTTTCCTTGATCCGTCAACCAAGCAAGACGCTTCGCAGATCGGTGACGTGGTCGATCTCGAACTGCGGCGCCGGTTCGCCCCAGGTCCAGTCGCGTCCGCCTCGCACCCATGCCGTGCGGAGCCCGACTCCCTGCGCGCCCCGGATATCCGTCATTGGGTTGTCGCCGACGAACAGGGTCTCCTCGGCGCGGCAATCCAGGCGTCGCAAACCTTCCCGGAAGATCCGCGGATCGGGCTTGCTGCAGCCATATAGCTGGGAAACGATCGTAAACCGCGGCATTCCGATGAGGCGGGCCTGGCGCATCTTGTGGAACTGGTGCCTCGGCCCGTTGGTGATGATGCCCCACGGTATGCCGGCGCGGTCCAGCTCGCCCAGGAATTCGAGCGCGTTCTCGTCGGGCGCGACG
>JADFHP010000106.1 GCA_022567135.1 Chloroflexota bacterium | reverse complement strand
AGTTGAACGCCGAGGTCGGATTTTCACCGAATCCTCTTGCTTCCGGAATCGGCGTGACACCAGTCCCGACGCCGACCCTGATCCCGTTGAACGAACGGTCCACCAGTTGGACGCGAATCGCGTCATCGGCTATCCGCTCGATTTTTGGCGTGAGACCAATGGCGTCCCACATCCCCGCGACGCTATCGCAGAATTCGTTGAGCAACGGGTGACCGGCCGAACTGCACACAAACTGGATGTCAAACCCGTTCGGGTACCCGGCATCCGAGATGATCTGCCTGGCCCCGGCCTGATCGAAGGGAACGATCCATTCCGGCTGCATGTAACGGTCAGCGAAGAAGCCCTGAAGCATCTGGACGTAACTCGGCCGGCCCTCGCCGCCCGCGATCACGTCGACCAGAGCCTGCCGGTCGATGGCCATCGACATGGCCAGCCTTACCTGTTTCGCCGTCTCCAGCGAGGCAGGATCATTGCAGTCGCCTACCCATGGAAGAGTTGGATCGTATCCAGGCCTTGGGGGTACCGTCTCGCCCAGGTACTCGGTAAAGCAGAACTGTCCGGCGAAAGTGACACTCGCAAAACCCAGCCCTGCGCTGCGGACCTCAAGCCCGTCACCCTCCACGCGGCAGCGCTGGGTTACCGCCACCTTGGAGGCGTCGATCTCGCCGGTCGCAAGGGCGGCAAGGACGGTCGACGGCTCCGATATCTGGACGATCCTGATCGTTTCGTATTCGGGTAGATCGCCCCAGTAGTCGGAGAAGGTGCTCAACACAATCTCATTGTCGGACACCCACTTATCGACCTTGTATGGGCCGGTACCACCGTCCGGCAGGTCTGTCGTCGCCTTGTCGACGCCCATAGTGTCGACTCGGTTCTTGCTGTATACCGCCAGGGCAACGTCATCACGAATGCTGCCGTAGTACTCCTGGAAGAACGCGTTGGGCTTATTCAGAACGAACTCGACGGTGTACTTGTCGATTACGTTCGTTTCTATGAGGTTGGTAGTGGCAATGAACTGACCACCGTGGTTAGAGGTTGGTTTGCCCTGCCACTGATCGTCTGCAGTCCACTTCCAGTCTGCAGCCGTCATTTCGCCCCAGTTCCCGTGGAACTGGACGCCTTCCCTCAGCTTCACCGTGTGGCGAGTGCCATCCGTCGAGATGGTCCAGCTTTCCGCAAGATGCGGGACGATCTGAGCGGCGGCGTTCATGCGGTTCGCAGTTTCGTGCACCCCGAGCCACACAAGACGTTCGCCCTGCCGGCCACCGTTCAGAGACGGCATGCCGATGAATGAGAAGACCGCCGGCCAGGCGACTGTCAGCGTGCCGGATGGCGTGCCGGGCGCCGGGACGTCATCAACCGGTCCCGGGGTCGCGGTGACCACGACCACTACTTCCTTCTCTTCCGTGACTATGACGGTCTCAACGACCGTCTGAACGGTATCGCTTCCACAGGCGATGGTGGCGATCATTGCCCCGGTAAATAAGATGGGGACCCACCATCTGAATTTCAGCTTGCTGATCCCAATGCTCATCACGGCCCCTCCTCTGGTTTGTCCAGTCACGACAGCGGGATTACCAGCGCGTGCTCTTTCAGCTATCTGCCCACACCACGCAATCCGACGGTCTGGATGTCGGCAGTCTAAGAACAGGTGCTTGTGAAGTCAAACTGGATCCGATTGTGAATCAGACGATCGTGAGAATTCAGATCGCGCTAGTACGAAATTCGTAATCCCATATTCTTACGCTGGGTTCGAACACCCCGGGTCACCCGATCACACAAACCACCAGACTTCGCCAATGCTCGGCGCGCTGTGTTTCCGATGGAGGTCGACTCTCGCCCAGCTCCACCTGCACGGCGCCTGCTCCATCAGTTCTCCTGAAAAACGCGACGAGTCGCCAGTCACATGAAATATGGCCCCTACTCCTCCTCTTGCTCGCGCCTGTAGCGGCGCGAGCTCCCGTATCTAAACGGGCCGCGTGGTAGCATCGGCACCCGCTCTCCTGTGGAACATGACCCTGAGTATCACTTCGGGGTGCGAGTCAGCAACTGGAGGCCATAGTCGTATGCCCAATTACATGGTGGAACGGACGCTTCCTGGCTACTCAGTCGAGCAGGTTGCAGGCGCAGCCGACCGGGCACGCAAAATCACCGCGGTGATGACCGGCGAAGGCACACCTGTTCGTTATCTTCGATCTACGTTCATCCCGGGAGAAGATAAGTGCTACTGCCTGTTCGACGGGCCATCACCGGACTTAGTGCAGACCGCTAACGATCGCGCCGGGTTGCCTGTGGATCGAATCGTCGAGGTCGTGCTCGTCGCTTCTGAGGATCTGGCATAGGCCCGATCTCGGCGTACACTCGAATCCGGCAATCAGCCGAGACTGAGTTATGGAAAATCTACGGGCTGCCGTCTGCTCAATCATCGAAACCGCCGAGGACGGCAAGGGGCGCTCTTCACAAGACGTCGCAGCTACCGTATCGGAGTATAAGTACCTCGCCGAGCATCTGGCCGGACAGTATGGCGCGTTGTGCAGAACGTTCATCTCAAGGGGCCACTATTTCGTTTTCGACGATCCTGATGCAGCGATCCAGTTCGGGCTTAGCCTGATCCAGGCGTGGTCAGAGGATCAAAAAGGTGGGCCAAACGGCCACTCAGTTCCATCTTCGCCAGTCAGAATCGGCTGTCACTTTGGAGAGTGCATCCAACTGGAGGACGGCTCTTCTTGGATTGGTCGCGCAATAGATTTCGCCGAGCAACTGGCGAACAATGCTGCGGCCCAGACCCTCTTCGTGACCGGAAATATCTTCGACACGATCTCGATGGACCGGTACAGGCTCCGAGAAGCCGGGTCGTACACATTCGCGGATGATCGGCTCCCGACGCGCGATCTGTACGAACTGACGCCTGCTCCTGTTTCCGGGCTCGGCTCTGAGACGTCCTCGTTCAGCACTGGAATCCAGTGGTTTTTGAAAGCACTGGCACTGGCGTCCAGTCCCGGTGACCATATGCAAGAAGAAGTGGAAGGCTATCGGCAGGCCATCGAGCTTCGGCCCGACTATCCCGAGGCACACAACAACCTCGCCGTCGTCCTGCGGGCATCGGGCGACGATGCGGGCTCGGCACACCATTATCGTGAGGCGTTGGAGCTGCGGCCGGACTATCCGGAAGCCCACTATAACTACGCCGTGCTGCTCGGCGCCCGCGGGAGCGTGGCCGGAGCCGTTGAGCATTGCCGCAGCGCAATCGAACTGCTACCGGAATACGTCGACGCTCACTACCTGTACGCCAACCTGCTCAGACAGACCGACAGCTCTACGGAGGCGGAACAGCACTACGCGGAGGCGCTGAGACTTCGTCCTGAATACGCCGAAGTACACAATAATTACGCGATATTGCTGGAAGACCTCTCACGAGTGGACGAAGCCCGGCGGCACTACGAGACCGCTTTGCAAATCGACCCCGGCTACGCGGAGGCCCACTATAACCATGCGATTCTGTTCAGCAACGAGGGGCGGGAGGACGAGGCAGCAGAACAGTATCGACTGGCAATAGATCTCAGGCCGGATTACCCCGAGGCTCACAATAACCTGGCAATCGTTTTGCAGCAGCAGCAAGACGCTGAAGGAGCGGAGTACCACTACAAGGAAGCGATTCGTCTTCGGCCAGATGATCCGGAGGCGCACTACAACTTCGCCCTGATGCTGGAACAAACCGGCGATAAGGCTGATGCGCAGCGGGAGTTCCGGATGGCCTACGAGGTGGCTCCATCAGAATGGGTGGAGGCGATGAAGCGGCAGTCTGGATTCGGCTCCGGCCGGTCACCAGCCGTCGAAGCCGCTGGTCTCACCAGGCGTGAAGAAGAGGTCCTCCGTCTGCTCGCGCAGGGTCGGAGCAATCGGCAGATCGCCGAAGAGCTTTTCATAAGCGAGAGCACCGTTGGATATCACGTGACGAACATCCTGGGCAAAGTAGGCGCCGCAAACCGGACAGAGGCGGCCGGCTTCGCGACGCGGAATGGCCTGGTACCCGGCTGAATTGCCGCAAAACCCGCGAATTCTTGCCATATGCTCTGAGAACAGCGGCCTTAATCAGCCAATCAGGGCTTATCCAACTACTCACAATCGAAAAACCTGGCAATTCTCGCGGGGACATTCTGAATCCTGGCCTGCATCCTTCTCGGAAATGTTGCCGGAGCATGAAGAGCAGTTAAGGAGTTAGAGACATGGCCGTTTACATGGTTGAGCGAGACTTGCCGGGAATCACGATGGAGCAACTGGCCGCTGCGCAGCAGGCTGCCATCGATACGTCGAATCGATTTGCCAGCGAAGGAACCCCGGTGCGGTATATCCGTACAACCTTCGTGCCGTCGGAATCGAGGTCGATGTGCCTGTTTGAGGGGCCGGACTCCGCCTCAGTCGAAGAGGTGAACAGAGCCGCAAATATCCCGTTTACGCGGGTGATTGAGGCTTTGGACCTGACTCCGTAATCCCGTCTTCGAACAAGTCAAAATAGCTCCGCGGCGATTCTTTAGAAACGCCGCGGAGCTACCAACAACGAGCCGCTCATAGTGAGCGGTTTTTTTGTTAATAGTGCGAACGCGAATCGATCACCTGCGCTAGGCACCTGTATCCGTGTAGCTCTGCGGTGGCGTTCGCTTCTTAGAAATCAGCTTAATTGACATAATAACGAAAAA
Source organism: Chloroflexota bacterium (assembly GCA_022567135.1). Taxonomy (GTDB): domain Bacteria; phylum Chloroflexota; class Dehalococcoidia; order Lucifugimonadales; family Lucifugimonadaceae; genus UBA1151. The sequence goes on along the minus strand of JADFHP010000106.1, from coordinate 4,977 downwards.
GTTGGTAGCCTTGCACGCATGACAGATCAAGAGAATCCCGCAAACCGAATTATTGGACGCTTCGGCGGCCAGTCCGCCCTGGCAGGCCTGATAGGCAAACGGCAGAGCACGGTCCAGCACTGGGCCAAGACCGGGCGAATCCCGTCGCAATGGCATGAGCGGCTACTCGACCTCGCCCACGAGCAGGGTATCCCGCTCGAGGCCAACGACTTCGTTTCGGATAGCGCGCCGATGATCGATTCGCCGGAAGGAACCCTCGGGGTTCTGCTGGTGGGCCTCGGCGCAGTCTCATCTACCTTTATCGCCGGCGTGGAGCACATCCGGCGCGGCACCGGGAGACCTGTTGGCTCGATTACGCAGACGGCGACGATCCGCCTCGGGAAGCGCTCAGAAAATCGTTCGCCGCTCATTCGCGACTTCGTGCCGCTGGCAGGCCTTGACCAGCTAGTCTTCGGCGCCTGGGACCCGATGCCGGACAACGCCTACGAGGCGGCAGTGAAATGCGGCGTTCTCGATCGGCATGAACAGATTGAGCCCATCGCAGATTTCCTGAAGTCGATCGAGCCGATGCCGGCCGTTTTCGACCAGGACTATGTGAAACGAATCGACGGCGCCAATACCAAAACCGCAGCCACGAAATACGATCATGTGGACGCTATCCGTGAAGACATTCGCCAGTTCAAGGCCGCCAATGGCTGCGACCGGCTGGTAATGGCCTGGTGTGCATCTACCGAAAAATTCATTACGGAAGATGATTCCCATCAGGATCTCGAGAGCTTTATCGGCGCACTCAAGGATAGTGCCGAAACCATCGCCCCATCGATGATCTACGCCTACGCAGCCCTCATGGAGGGCGTGCCATTCGTGAATGGCGCACCGAACCTCGCCGTAGACATACCTGTACTTGAAAAACTGGCCATGGAGACAGGCGTTCCCGTTTGCGGCAAAGATTTCAAGACCGGCCAAACTCTTGTCAAGACAGTGATCGGCCCGATGCTGAAAGCCAGGATGCTGGGCCTGGACGGCTGGTTCTCCACGAACATACTGGGCAACCGGGACGGTGAAGTTCTGGACGAGCCCGAAAACTTCAAGACAAAAGAGGAGTCCAAGCTCGGCGCACTTGAGTACATCCTGCAGCCAGAGATGTACCCGGACCTCTACGCCAACGCGTATCACAAGGTCCGCATCAACTATTATCCCCCGCGCGGCGACAACAAAGAGGGCTGGGACAGCATCGATCTGTTCGGCTGGCTCGGCAAGCGCATGCAGTTAAAGATAAATTTCCTCTGCTCCGACTCAATCCTTGCCGCGCCGCTGGTTCTCGACCTGGTCCTGTTCATGGACCTCGCGAAGCGTGCGGGAATGGCGGGAATTCAGGAGTGGCTCTCGTTCTACTTCAAGAGTCCACAACACTCCCCGGACGTCCATCCAGAACATGACCTCTTCATACAACAGACGAAGATGAAAAACACCCTGAGATGGCTAATGCGCGCCGATCAGATCACCCATCTCGGGATGGAGTATTACAAAGAGGGCCAGATCGACCCTACCGGCGACACGAACGGGAAGAGCACGCTTGCGGAAGAGGATAGGGAGCTCGAGCCCCACCTGGCATAAGCCGCCCGATGGGCCGGCTCCACCCTTGCTGGGACTGCGCCTTCTACTGGTCCGTGCGCGGCCTACTGTGAATGAGGAACGTACTCCTCGGCCGGAATAGCGCCCATCTTGCCGGCGTGGTAGTCGACGAAGGCCTGCTGCAGCTCTTCCTGCGTGTTCATCACGAACGGGCCGTGCCAGGCCACCGGCTCCCTGATCGGCTCGCCGCCCAGAAGCATCACCTCCAGGTTTGGCGACCTGCTCTCCTGCTCGACATCCGCGGTAATCGTCAGCGACTCTCCCGGGCCGAAAACCGCTGTTTGGCCAAGGTGAATCGGCCGGTCCTCGATACCGACCGTGCCGTCACCCGAGAGCGCGTACGCGAGCGCATTGAAGTCGGGCCGCCACGGCAGCTCCAGCCGCGCGCCGGGACTGATTGTTGCGTGCACCAGTGAGATCGGCGTGTGGGTCACGCCGGGTCCCTCACGACCAGCGAGCTCACCCGCGATGACCCGCACCAGCGCACCGCCATCGTGCGAGCTGAGCAGGGCCAGGTTGGCGCTGCGGATGTCCTGGTAGCGCGGTGGCGACCACTTCTTGTCTTTTGGAAGGTTCACCCAGATCTGCACGCCGTGCATCACCCCGCCACTGATCACGATCTCTTCGGTTGGCGCCTCGATATGCAAGATCCCGGCGCCCGCCGTCATCCATTGTGTGTCGCCGTCCCTGATCTCACCGCCGCCGCCGTGCGAGTCCTTGTGCTTGAACACGCCGTCGATCATGTACGTCACGGTCTCGAAGCCACGGTGCGGGTGCCACGGGGTGCCCTTTGCCTCGCCGGCTGCGTACTCAACCTCGCCCATCTGGTCCATCATGATGAACGGGTCGATATCCTGCAGCGGGATGCCGGAGAAGGCTCTCCTCACCGGAAATCCCTCGCCCTCGAAACCACTGGGCGCCGTAGTGACGCTCACCACCGGCCGCTCGCGCGACTCGGGTCCCGGCCTTGGCACTCGAGGCAGATCGAGTATGTTTTCTACTGTTACGGCGGGCATTGGTGATTCCTTACAGAGATGATGTTACTAATCTATTATTAGTTACTGTATAACTATTATTGCAGCGTCGCAAGACCGCACTTGCTCACCACCACCAGCCCTTTGCCCACGCTTGCCGCCGAATCTCGATCAGCAGCAACAACGCGGAGAGTGTCGAAATAAACACCACGGGGCTGGAAGGCAGGCCCCCAATCGATTCCACCAGAGCAACGCCGCAAAGAACTGTCGCCATCCTGAGCGCTAAAGCAGACTTTGCCTCTCTGTTCACCAGATAGACAGATGCCAGCATGAGTGTGGCGTAAATGAGCGCCCAGGCGAGCGGGATCGCCCACCACGAGATCGTATTATCGCCGCCATCTCGGATCGCAACGAAGGAGACGAGAGCCAGAGTAGCGATCGCTATTACGGTCGCCTGTCTGACTGCGATTTTGAATATCATGCCCACACCAGCCTACTGGCGATTACGGGACTGGGCTAGCCTAGCCATCGCGATCGGCAGGATCCCACCACTTGCCATTGGGCACAGATTGCTGCAATCTCTGCGGGCCGCTACGCAGATTCCGCGAACAAGATACAGGAGACGACACACCGTCATGGCGAGCCCCGACCGACCCAATATTCTGCTGATCATGTCAGACGACCTTGGCTACGAGGCGATCGGCGCGAACGGCTGCACGTCGTACGCAACGCCGCGGCTCGACGCACTGGCGGAATCGGGGATGCGGTTCGAGAACGCCCATGTGATGCCCCTCTGCACGCCCACACGCGTCTCGCTGATGACCGGCAAGTACAACTTCCGCAACTATCTCGGCTTCGGCCTCATACGCCCGGACGAGGTCACGATGGGACACCTGTTCAGCGACGCCGGCTACAAGACCTGCATCTCCGGCAAGTGGCAGCTCCACTCATACAACCCGCCCAACGAGATGCCCGAGGCCCGCAGCACCGGCCAGCGCATCGAAGACGCCGGTTTCGATGAGTTCTGCGTCTGGCACGCCCACCACACCGAAGCGAAGGGCTCCCGCTATAAAGACCCGATCATCTACCAGAACGGAAAATACCTGGACGGCATGAAGGGCAAATACGGCGAGGACGTTTTCGCCAACTACATCATGGACTTCGCCGAGCGGAACCAGGATGACCCGTGGTTCATCTACTGGCCCATGGCCCTGACGCACAGGCCGCTGGAGCCGACGCCCGACAGCCCGGAGTTCGACGAGTTCGACCCGCCATCAAACAAGACGCTGGGCGCGGGGACGTGGGCCGAGCTGGAAGGCTGGCCGGACGACGAGAAGTTCTACAAGGACATGGTCGAGTACCACGATAAGGTCATCGGCCGCGTCGTCGATAAGCTCGACGAGCTGGGGCAACGTGAAGACACGCTGATCATCTACCTGGGCGACAACGGATCTCCGGTTGAGGTCTGCACGATCGTCCACAACCACAACACGATCTGCGGTGGGAAGGGTCTGACAGTAGACCGCGGCACCCACATCCCACTCATCTGCAACTGGCCCGGCAGCATCCCGGCCGGCGCTGTCAACGAAGACCTGATCGACTGCTGCGACTACCTGCCTACGATGCTGCAAGCCGCTGGTATCATGCCCCCCGCCGACTACTTCATGGACGGCCGAACGTTCCTGCCGCAGCTAAGGGGAGAGACCGGCGACCCGAGGGACTGGATCTTCTTCCACTTCGAGCCGATGAGCGGGCGCGTATATCGCTATGCCCGGTTCATTCGTGATCACCGCTGGAAGCTATACGACGATGGCCGCCTGTTCGATATCATCGTCGACAACGAAGAGGAGAACGCGCTGCTGGCCGATGACGACGACGACGAGCGCGCTGCCGCCCGAGAGCGCCTGGCGCCGATCTTCGAGCAGATGGTGAACTGAAGTCTCGCGAGCGGCTCTATAAAAACGCGTCCCACTCACGCGCCGTAGACGTCAGAACCTCGCAGCCGTCTTCGGTCACGACAGTCGTGTCCTCGATGTTGAACGACCCGACGCCCTCCAGCCGCATCGTGGGCTCGACGACGACGATCATCCCCGGCTCCAGCGGCCTGTCCGATCCCGGCACCAGGAAGGGCGGCTCGTGGGCGACGCGGCCAAGCGAGTGGCCGGCCTGCGGGGTCAGGGCGTCATAGCCCTCCTCCTCGAAGAGCCGCATCGTGAGGCGATAGAGGTCTGACGGCAGCACGCCCGGCCTGACGGCTTCTCGAAGCTCACGGTTCATGCGGTAGATCGCGGCGTGCGCCTTCTTCGCATCATCGCTCAGTTCCCCATCCCATGCGAGCGATCTGCTCTGGTCCGACACATAGCCATCC
>JADFHP010000015.1 GCA_022567135.1 Chloroflexota bacterium | reverse complement strand
ATGGTCCTCGAACGGCTCATCAAAGGTGGAAGAGAAGACCTCGCCTTTTACAGACCGGCGCATGTCTGTCACCTCTTCCGGCCGCTCACCAATAAGCGCCACCAGCAGGTGCACTTCCGGATGATTGGCCGTGATGCCGTCGGCGATCTGCTTGAGGAGAATCGTCTTGCCGGCCTTCGGCGGCGATACGATCAGCGCGCGCTGGCCGCGACCTATCGGGGCGACCATGTCGATTATCCGGGTCGAAAGAAGCTTGGGCGTTGTAGCGAGGGTGAACTGCTCCTCCGGGAACAGGGGAGTCATGTCCTCAAACCGGGGCCGCTGACGCGCGGAGTCCGCGTCCATGCTGTTTACGACCTCGATACGGAGCAGGCCATAGTAGCGCTCGCCATCGTTTGGCGCCTGGACCTGTCCGGCCACCATGTCGCCGTTACGCAGGCCAAACCTGCGGATTTGCGATTGCGATACGTATATTTCCTGGCCGCCATACTGGCCGCTCGGCTGGCGAAGGAACCCGTAGCCGTCCTTCATCACGTCCAGGATCCCGGCGCCGAGCAGTATGCCTTCCTTCTCGGCTGCTTCCGTGAGCAGGTTGAGAATGAGGTCTGAGCGGCGGATGGGAATGCCGTTCTTCTGGCCTGCCGCAAGAGCCATCTCGCGGAGTTCATCAGTGGACCTGGCGCCGAGGTCGCCAAGCTGGGATTTCATCTCCTCGTCGGAGAGTTCGGGAAGTATCGGCGCGCCGCTGGCGGGTCCGCGGCGCCCTCTGTGATTCGACGAACGCCGCCGCCGATGTGAGCCGCCTGGTCGTGATCGGGTGCGTGATTCAGGTGACAGTGGATAATCCTCCGTTAGCTAACGTATTGCGCTGGCTAATGTGTGGCGCCAGCCTCCACGCTTCACCCTGACCCTGTAAAGGCGGGTGAACGTGCCTGCTGAATTCGCTCGTGTGTGTAATGTGCGGTTTGGGGTTGGTCTCTAAAACTCGCCCCGCTCGTTGCGTGGGCGCTCGACTCTCTTTAGACCTGTGTCGGGGAATGCGGTCCCGGACCCTGTAGCGGGCCAAACGGTTTTGGGACCGGTGCAGCTAGTGAGCTGTCTGTGGCTTTGTTGCCAGTCTCCCGTAAGTGCCACAACCACCAACCGTGTGCCGTATTAAGGCCGCACGATAGGGCTGTGTAATGGTGAGAAGTGGGTGGGGCTATCTCGGCAGGGCCGGGAGCCCCCCGTCGCCTGGAACGAATTTCTGGTCGGCCGTTCCAAATACGACTCGCGGTTAATCGTACCACAAGATTCTGAACGGCTACTAGCCTCTGCCGTTGCCGGATTGCGCCTTATCCTGGTCGGCCTGCGCCAGCACGGTATTCCCGAGCTGCAACGGCGGCTGGCCGCCTTCGCGGAGCACGTTTTTGGCTATCCTGATGAACTCTCGGAAAAGCGGATGCGGCCGGTCGGGCCGGGACGCGAACTCCGGATGGAACTGGGAGCCAAGCATGAACGGATGGCCCAACGCCTCGGTGATCTCAACCAGTGAATCGTCCGGCGCCGCCCCGCTGGCGATAAGCCCGGCTTCTTCCAACCGGATTCGGTAGTCATTATTGAGTTCGTAGCGATGCCGGTGCCGCTCTTGCACCAGGTCAACGCCGTATGCGCTTGCGGCGATTGTCGCGTCGCGGAGCTTGCACGGATATGCGCCAAGGCGCATAGTCCCGCCCGTCTCCAGCAAATCTTGCTGGCCGGGCAGATAGGCGATCACCGGATCCGGCGTCTCTGAGTCGAACTCTGTCGAATTGGCCTCCGGCAAGTTGAGCTGGGAACGTGCATACTCCACGACCATCACCTGCATGCCGAGGCAGAGACCAAAGTAAGGAACTCCGCGCGTGCGCGCGTAGGCCGCGGTCTGAATCATTCCCTCGACGCCACGCGGGCCGAAGCCGCCGGGAACCACGATACCCGAGACGTCCGCCAGGAGCTCCTCCGGCCCGACTCGTTCTACATCCTCCGCACGTATCCACTGAACGTCGATGTCGCAGCCGTGGTGGATCCCCGCGTGGCGCAGCGCTTCGTGTACGGAGAGATATGAGTCCGGGAGATCGACATATTTGCCTACCACAGCGATCTTGATGGGAGGTTTAGGGGACCGGATCACCTCGGTCATCTCTATCCATGACGCCAGGTCCGGTCGCCTGCACTCAATACCCAGAAAGCTGGTGATGTAATCGCCCAGTCCCTGATCTTCCAGGACCTGGGGCACCGCGTACACAGTATCGAGAGTCTCAAGCCCGACCACGGCTTCGACAGGCACGTCACAGTAAAGCGATATCTTCTGGCGGACTTCCTGTGTGACCTCGAAGTCGCTGCGGCAGACAATCGCGTCCGGTTGAATGCCCATGCCCCGGAGCGTCTGAACACTGTGCTGAGTCGGCTTGGTTTTCAGTTCCCTGGTCGCGCCAATGTAAGGCAGCAGAGTGAGATGGACGTAGAAGGCGTTGTCCCTTCCGACGTCATTGCGAAGCTGGCGAATCGCTTCCAGGAACGGCTGGCCTTCGATATCACCAACCGTGCCCCCCACCTCGACGACGATCACATCCGCGCCCGAGGTATCCGCGAGCAGCCGGATATGCTCCTTGATGGCGTTGGTGACATGCGGGACCGTCTGAATGGTCCCTCCGAGGAACTTCCCGCGCCGCTCACGGTCGATCACATCCGTGTAGACCTGGCCCGCGGTCAGGTTGGAAAGCCGCCTCGTCTCGATATCTATGAACCGCTCGTAATGACCAAGATCGAGATCGGTTTCGGCGCCGTCCATCGTAACGAACACCTCGCCATGTTGATACGGCGACATCGTTCCGGGGTCTACGTTCAGGTACGGGTCAAGCTTGGTCACGTCTATCGAGAGCCCACGGCTCTTCAGCATCCTGCCAATTGATGCGACCACGATGCCTTTGCCGAGCGAGCTGACGACTCCACCGGTCACGAAGATAAATTTAGTCATGCCAGGGCAGCCTCAACCGCAGTCCCTTAATTTCGGAGCGCGAACGCAGAACGGGAGTGAAGGAAAAACGGGGTCGTCGGGAGTGGCGGCTCTTCGTCCGCTGTTCGGCTACTGCGCCGGTTATGTCTCGCGTCAGGATACTGTGCAAACGCCCGGCCTGGACAACGCTCCATTCAGCGGCGCCTGTCCATAAATCGTGAAAGTGGGGGATTCACCCGACTGTTCGATTCTAGGCAGGGTCAGAACAGGTGTCAATCAAACGTCTTGCACAATTCCCGATTAGCTCTTGATGTACGATCATCCCATTGCCATGAGTTGATCTGCTGGACAAATTACTAGATGCCTTCCGATACAGTCGTCGAAACACCCGGCATCAAAGTCATGTATGTGGCCGGGGATCGCCACCAGCCCATTCCCGTGCAGGCTCCCAGGGCATTGCATCTGCTGGAGGCGAGCCTGCCGTCTCTGCGTGGCCGCAAAATTTACGGCGTGGTTTCCGACGGCGAGTACAGAGCATGCGCAACAATTCACCCCGATGACGATATGAGTTCGCTGCCACACCCGACCTTCACGATTCCCGGCGGTCGCTACGTTCATCGCAGATTGCCCGATTGGGGCCACCGAACGGAGATGATCGGACCGATCGTTGAAGAGCTATCTGCTCGTCCGGACTACGATTCGTCCAGACCGGTAATCGAGTTCTATCGAAGCCATAATGAACTGGTCATCAGGGTTCCGGTGAGCAGTAGCCCGAGCGATCACCGTGGGGTGTAAGCGTTGACTCGGCCGCACGTCACCATCCGGTACGCCGCGGGCCTGTTCGCCCTGGCCGCCCTGGGACTCCTGGCAGTCGCCGCGTGTGGTGGCGGCGACTCGAGGGAAGTAGCGGGCATCGCGGCCGACTCTGAGTCCGGCAACTTCAAACTCACCACACGCGCCTTCGCGGAGGGTCACAGGATCCCCGCCCGGTATACCTGTGACGGCGACAATAGATCCATCCCGCTTTCGTGGAGCGGCGCGCCCGATGGCACCGAGTCTTTCGCTCTTCTATTCGATGATCCCGACGCGCCCGGCGGAACCTTCAAGCACTGGATCATTTTCGATATTCCGCCAGGCACAACCGAATTGAGTGAATCGATCGACAAGGCCGATCGGGTCGCCGGAAGCGCGATCCAGTTGCTAAACGATTTCGGCAAGCGCGGCTACAGCGGCCCTTGTCCACCCGAAGGCGAGACGCACACCTACCAGCTATTCCTGTACGCGATGGACACGCGTCTACAGATTCCCGCCAGGTCGTCCCAGGGACGCGTCCTCGACGCTATCGAGGAGCACGCCCTCGCCCGGGCCGGGCTCTCCGCGGCTTACGGCCGTTAGAAGCCGGCTTCACCCGGGCATTCGACCGGCCGCCGCGGCCGGGCTGAGGCTTGCGAACGGCTTCCGCCTCCCTGGGGAACCAGCCAACATGCGTGTCGCGCTCACACGACGTGCACTTCACCCGCACGGCCACATCGCCGACTTCGCCGCATCCGGAACAGGCAAACGTCTTGCGCAATCCGTACGCGGGCGTGGCCTGCAGGTTGTCCACAACGCTTCGCATCTGCTTCATGATTTTGCCCTGCAACAGATGCAGGTCCCGGCGCTCGACTCCGCCCCCTTTCCCGCTTTCGGCGGATGCCTTCTCCAACCTGGAAATCTTTGACTCGACTTCCTTCAGCTTTGACAGCGCCGCATGAATGTCGGCGAACCGCAGCTCATAGGCGGCAAGAGAGGCCTGCAGCGGAGCGATCATTGCCTCAACGTCGTCTCCGGATATCCCCGCCGCCATGGGCGCGCCAGGGAGCGGGGCGGCTGCCGGGGCCGGAGCAACGGGCACCGGAGCCGCTGCGACCGCAGGCGGTGGCGGCTGGGCCACGGGTGGCGCAGGGGCGGGCGCGGCCGGCGCCGGTTCAGTCATCGGCGCGGCGGGCGGTCCTTCCTGCAACCATGGCCTGGCATCCGGCATCTGTTGAACCGGAGGGGGTGCCACAGCCGCCACAGGGGCAGGCGCGGTGGGCGGCGGGGCCGCCGGGCCTGCAGGCGGCGCCTCCGGCATATCACCCACAGTCGGTGCGCGCGTAACTCCGTCCGTGCTCGTTCCGGGGTCGATAACCGGATCACCCCTAGCAACACCCTCAAAAAGGGAATCGATCGCGTCCTGTGACAGGACGCTGTTGGCTTCACCCGCCATTAGAAATCAAGTACCTGGACTACCAGTTCCCTTTGCTGATCCGGTGCCGAAAGGTCCAGCTCGTACGGCGATTTAATCTCGGCCCCGAGCCTGTCCACCAGAATCCGCACGATGGGCCTCCCAATGTGTCCGAGATTCGCATCTGCAACCACGCCTGTCTCATTGCTGCTCAACTTCACGCCGATCCCGGTGGAGTAAAGCGGGACTTTCCTGGAAAAGAGTTCCACGAGGTCGGGATCGAAGAGTTCCATCGAATAGGCCATCACAAACTCGATCGCCTCGTGCGGCAGGAACGGCTTGCGGTAGGGCCGCGTTGAGACGAGCGCGTAAAAGGTATCCACCATTCCCAGGACGCGGGCGATCAGAGATATTTCCTCACCCTTGATGCCGTTCGGGTATCCGGTGCCGTCAAACCTTTCATGTGACTCAGCTATCGCCCGGATGACTTTTCCATCCACTGAATCGATAGCGGATATGATTTTTGCCCCGATTACGGGGTGCTGAGCAAGGTCCTGCCAGACCGCCGGACTCAGCGGCCCCCGTGTCATGAGGGCGTCTTCCGGCAGCTTCACGTACCCGACGTTCATCAAGAGCGCCGCCAGGCCAAGCGCGACCAGATCGGAATCCTTGATGCCGTATTCCAAACCGAGAATCAGCGAAAGCCCGGCTACCCTTGCCGGATGAACATGATCATACGACTCCACGTTCAGGCATCCGGCTGAACTGGGTTCCCCGAGTAGACTGTTGCTCATTGTCCTGATCATGCCGTGGACGTGTTGCACCATCTGCGCCAGGTTTTCGGGGTGCAGTGAGTTCCCCTCGCGGAGCCTCGTCGTGATCTGCCGGACGTTGTGAATCAGCATCGCCTCCTCAGCCGGCGGCACAAGCGGCTCTACGGGGACGTCATAAACGCGATTGTCCTCGACGATTAATTCGCCGATCCCACTTTCAGAAATCCGCGTCAGACTTTCGGCGTCCATTTCGTCGCCGACGTCCAGTATCAGCCGCCCATCCGAATCGTAAATGGGCCATCCCATGACCATGCCTTCCCGGGCACATGTCGCACCGATTCGTCTCATGAGAGGACCTCCAGCAGCCCCTAAGCAGCCCGCATTGCGGCCGCCTGTTTTGCCTTCTGATAGAGCGAGGACTGCACCCGCGTGAACCCGATGTCATCTGCTCCGAGCAGCGCCTCGGTGCCCCCGACGAATAGGAATCCGCCCGGTTTGAGGGAACTAAAGAATCGCTCGTTGAGCGCGCGCTTGGCATCATCGGAAAAATAGATGACAACGTTCCGGCAGATGATCAGGTCCAGCCCGATTGAGAACCGGTCGGATAGCAGATTCAACTCCTTGAACTTGACCATGCGCAGCAGCTCATCCTTCGCCCAGAACTCCGAGCCTTTCTTGTCGAAATATTTGAGGAGCAGGCGCTTTTCCATCGCACGAACATCGGTCTCCGCGTAGGGCCCTCCGGCCTGGGCGCGCCTCAAAATCTGGCGGTCGATATCCGTCGCCCACACCAGGTGGTTTTTACCTGGCGCCAGCTCGTTCAGTAAGATCGCTACCGAGTAGGGCTCGCCGCCGTGCGAACATCCCGCACTCCACACCTTCGCCTGGCCCGAAGATTCGAGAATTTCGGGAAGCGCGACTGACTTGAGAACGTCGAACTGCGCCGGGTCTCTGAAGAACTCCGACACGTTTATGGTGATGAACTCTCGTAATTCCCGCGCCGCTTCAGGATCGTTTCCAATTAGGCCGCAGAACTCGCGCGCATCCAGGTGAAGGCGCGTGAGATGACCCGACAGGCGTCGCTGCATCTGTTGGGGCTTGTAGTAGCCAAGATCGATACCCAGAATCTGGTTTATCTTGACTTTCAGGACTTCGAAATCGCTATCGCTTATCATCTGGCCTCCGGACCGGCGTATATCACGAGCACATCTTCACGATCTGACCGGCGCATTCACCCAACGGAACGACATCGTCGGCCCAGCCAGCCTCGATAACGCTGCGCGGCATGCCGTAGACCGCGCAAGTCGACTCGTGTTCGACGGACACTTCCCCCCCGGCCGCTTTGATGGCAGCCGCGCCGTTGGTTCCGTCCGAACCCATTCCGGTGAGAATCATCGCCTTCATGTTTTTACCGAAGGCCTCAACCGCTGAAAGCGCGGTAACGTCCACCGAAGGCCGTACGCCGCATACCGGCGGGCCTTCGTTCAGTGAGATCTTTCCGTCCCTGTCCACGATCATGTGAAATCCGCCGGGCGCCAGCAGCACCTTGCCGGCCCCGATCCGGTCGCCCTGGACGGCCTCGGAGACCTGCAGCGCGGAACTCCGGTTGAGACGATCGGCCAGGGATTTCGTGAATCCTGCGGGCATGTGCTGCACCACCATCACGGCGGCCGGCAGATCACCCGGAAGCCTTGGGATCACTTCCGCAAGCGCCCTGGGACCGCCCGTCGATGACCCGATAAGCACCACCTGGTCAATAGTGCCCGGCCTGGCGCGCCTGGTATTCGGGGCCAGCGTGACAGTGGTCCGCGCCTGCGGGGTTTTCCCGTTCAGCCGATGAACCTTCACCGTGGCGGCGTTCATGACCGTCTTCGACAGGTCACTCTGCGTCACGCCTGTGCCGGCTGGAAGGGCAATAGACGGCTTAAGGAAAAAGTCGACCGCACCCAGCTCAAGAGAGGCAATCGTCGCATCCGTTTGCGGCCCCGTAAGCGAACTCACCATCACCACGGGCGTTGGACACTCCCGCATCATCTGCTCAAGGGCCTTCAGGCCATCCAGGACCGGCATCTCCACGTCTAGCGTCACGACATCAGGCTGCAACTCCTTGGTCTGCCGTATCGCATCGGCGCCGTCCACGGCCTGGCCTACCACCTGCAGGCCGGGCGATTGGCTCAGGACCTTGACGATCCTCGAGCGCGCAAATGCAGAGTCATCTACGACAAGGACTTTCACCATGACGGTGGCTCGCCTCCTTCTACTTCACAATCATCTGGATACATATCGACTATCTGGGTGCCGCAGTTCGCTTGCGGCAGTCGAATCAGCCGATCATCTTTTTGACTGCGCCAATGACGCGCTCAGCAGTGAATGGCTTCACAACAAAGTCCATCGCTCCGGCTTTCAGAGCTTCCATCACGATCGACTGCTGGCCCATGGCCGTCACCATCGCAATCCGAGCGTTCGGATCATGCTCCCGGATCTGCTTCAGGGCGGTCAGCCCGTCCATGTCCGGCATGGTGATGTCCAGAAGCACGCAGTCAGGTGCCTGAGCTTTGTAGTTGTCGACGGCCTCTGCGCCTGTTGACGCTTCGGAGACGCTGTAGCCGACTTCGCTAAGCATCTTCGCCGCCTTCATGCGCATGAACGCGGCGTCGTCAACAATCATGACACTCGGCATGTTAGGTTCCTCCCTACAGCTTTCGCGGTGGCTCTCCGGCCACCGAAACTTGTGTCTCGCCGCTTGCGGCATTCAATCGCAACGTCCTACCGCGATTACCGCCGGTCTCTTTAACCTCAACTCTGAGGCTTTCACGATCTATCGCCTCCAAGACCGCGGTGACGTTCTGCTCACCGATCTTGAATATCGGGTCGTTCGCGCTCGAGAGCGCCATCTGGGCGCCCCCCGCGATCTTGATGACCAGCCGGGACTTCAACGCCCCCTGCGCACCCACTTCCTGAATCAGCTTCGGGATAGCTCGATCGGCATATTTAGCGCCGGAGTCGGGCCTTCTCCCTTGTGAAGATGGCAACACTACATGCGCCATACCCGCCACACGCGCCACCGGATCCCATGCGGCAACGCCCACGCAAGAGCCGAGGCCCAGACAGGCAAGTGTGGTGTCGGTATTTTTCAAGACCTTCATCTCTCCAAGACCCACCGAAATGCTGCTCGTTGCGGTTGACTGATCTACCACGCCCATTACTGTTTCGCCCATCGGTCCAGCAGCACCTCTTTGAGCTGTGGATTAGGTAGGACGAGGAAAATTCCGTGGATCTGCTGGTTGGCCGTCCCGAATCGGGTCTCCACTACCAGGATGTCGTCGCCATCGCCCATGATGTCGGCCACGGCCGCGTCGATCACGGCGCCCGCCATGTCCATCATTACGGTCGGAGGAGACGGCATTAACCGCACTCCCGTCGCGTCGCCAAGCGCGCTGAGGAAATAAGCTCCCATCACGTTGCCCATCTCGCCCATCGTCGATAGTGCAAGCTCGTCCAATTCGTAAGCCGATCCCGGCTCACGGTCCAACAGCATGTTCACCAGCTCGAAGGCGGTCGCGGGTTTGAACATCACCAGAATGTGGCCTGTCGCCTCGCCCTTTACCCCGAGATGGATGGCCACCACGTCCGTCTCAGGACCGCCGATAAGCTCGTTCACCTGGGAAGCCGGCAGGGTCCTTGGCGATATGAACGTCGTCCGGACTTCCTCGCCAACCAGGTCCCCCAGGCCGGAAATCGCGTGAGTGATGCCTCCTGCGATCAGGCCAGTCCAGATTTCGGACGAGGTGGCGGCTGAGGCCGCTGAAGTAGCGTTAGTCATGTTGCTCTGTCCTCCCTTTTTCCGGGTCGCTACGCCGCGGCCGCTGCTTCTGCCGGTTCATCATCAGCCACGTTCTCCGCGTCCAGGGATCGGGCCGCGGAAAAGGCACCCTTCTGACGGGCCATATTGATCATCGTTGCGATGTCCAGAATGAGAGCCACCCCGCCGTCGCCAAGAATGCTCGCCCCGGCAACGCCGCGGACGTCGCCAATGAAGTTGCCGAGCGGCTTTACCACGATCTCCTGGGGCTCGATAACCGAATCCACCACCAGGCCGATTTGAGTTTCCCCGGCCCTCACAACGACTACGTACTCGTCGTCTGTCTTCTGGCTTCGCCGACTCTCCCAGCCCACGGCATCAGTCAGCCGGACAAGCGGAAGCACCGTCCCGCGAAGATTGAAAACTTCGTGGTGGTTTACGATGTGAACGTCATCCTTCGGCACCCTTCTTGTCTCCAACACATAGACGAGTGGAATCGCGAATATGCCCCCGTCCGATTGGACGAGCAGTGACTGGACTGTCGCAAGGGTCAGCGGCAACCGGAGCTTGAACGAGGTACCTTTGCCCACTTCGGTTTCGAGGCTGACGAAGCCACCGATCGCCTCGATATTTGACCTGACTATGTCCATGCCAACGCCGCGCCCGGAAACGTCCGTCGTTTGTTTGGCGGTGGAGTTACCGGCCAGAAAAACCAGTTCGCACGCCTCTTGGTTAGTCAGGTTCGTGGCCGCTTCCTTTTTCAGAAATCCCTTCTTCACGGCTGAGGCCCGCAACGCGTCAGGATCTATGCCCTTGCCGTCGTCGCTGACCTCCACCACTATGTGGCCCTGCTCGTGATACGCGGAGAGGGTGAGAACGCCCTTCTCGCTTTTCCTGGCCTTGCGCCGATCCTCTGGTACTTCCAGGCCGTGGTCCACCGCATTCCTCAATAAGTGGACGATGGGATCGCGTACTCGCTCGATGACCGTCCTATCGATCTCTGTATCTTGACCCTTGACCTCGAACTCGACTTTCTTGTCCAGGCTCTGAGCCAGGTCTCTGACCAGCCTCGGGAACCCGCCGAATACGGTGCCGATGGGCAGCATCCGAATCTCCATCACGCGGTCCTGGAGTTCGGTTACTGCCTTGACGATATGAGCCGAGGTTTTCGACAGCTCCGTCACCAGTGACTCGTCGCGATACTTGGCCTCGAGGTCTCGGCCGATCTGGGAGATCCTGCCGCGGTCGATGACCAGTTCGCCGATGACATTCATCATCAGATCGAGACGCTCGACATCCACCCGGATCGTCTGCGCCGTCTTGGTCCCGGCGCCCGCTGCAGTGGATGAAGCCTTGCTACCGGAGCTATCGGACTCGACTCTGTATTCCTCTATCTCGGCAGTCGCGATGTCGGCCACCGCCCTCACGTGTCGCACCAGTTCCTCTTCGTCGATCTCACCCACCACAACCGCTTCAAGGCTCGTGCCGGCCTCTTCCTCTTCAATCTGCTGCTGAGTTGGATTAGAAGCAATAAGCTGACCAGCCTCGGAAAGTTCGCCCAGTACCTGGAACCACCGGACCGCGCCCCACTCACATCTATCCGTCAGGGTCGCGCGCACCAGGACGGCTTTCGCCTTCACCTGGGTCTTCAGAAACTCGGTGACGCGTGCCTGCTCCGCGTCGGTCAGCTTCAGCTCTACTACCGCGATAGTTTTCACCGGCACGGCGCTCTTTCCGCCCCCCGCCGCGTTGAGTTCCGCTACCACGTCGGAGACATCAATCGGCTTGTCGGGCGGTTCAATAAGCGCGTCCTTCAGAAGACGAAGCTTGTCCAGGCTGTGAAGCAGAGCATCCACGACGTTCGTGGTCGGCGCCAGGGAGCCTTTGCGGACCGAGTCCAGCAATGTCTCCATCGCGTGGCCAAGATCGGTCATCTCCTGATAGCCGAGCATCGCTGAAGAGCCCTTCAGGGTATGCGCAGCCCTGAATATCTCCTGTATCAGGTCGGAGCTATCGTCACGCCCTTCGATGGCGACGATGTTCTCGTCCAGCAACTGGAGTTGCTCTTCCGCCTCGTCCAGAAAGACCTGCAAGTCCTCCTGGGTTATGTCAGGATCCAGGTTCATTCCGTGGTTCCTTATCCCGCTTCGCCCGCATGAGGGCGCCGTGTCCTTTGTCAGGTCGAGATCGCGGTGCGGCCGGAATTAGACACGGCTTCCCCTCGAGACGTCCCTCCCCGGAGCAAGTCTCGATTTGGGAGCGGTCTATCAGGCCCCGGTCCGCGAACGAAAGGTGAGTGGCTACGCGGCGTCTAGCGAGGCACTCGAAAGTGCTGCCTTCTCATCCGTGCTGAGTACCTGGTCCAGGTCCAGCATGATGATCAGCCGGTCGTCTATTTTCGCGATGCCCTTGAGGTATCCCGAGTCCGCGGTGGTAATCACCGAAGACGGCGGCTCGACTGCGTCACTGGATATGCGCAGGACCTCCGTCACCGCGTCAACGACCATGCCGATCTCCTGGCCACCGATGTCAACGTTGACAATCCGGTTTTCGGAATTCCGGTCCTGAACGGGCAGACCGAATCGCTTCCGGAGTTCGACCACCGGAATCACTTTGCCTCGAAGGTTGATGACGCCCTCCACGAAGTCCGGCGTGCGAGGCACGCGCGTGATCTCCTGCAGGCGAATGATCTCTCGAACGGATTCGATGTCCACGCCGTAAGCCTCATTGTTTAGATCAAAGACGACCAACTGCTGCTCAGTGGACCCTGTGGTATCAGCCATTAATGGTGCCCCCCGTATCTTCTGCTGCGGATATTGGCGCCCCAGTCAGGCGGATACGCTATTGCCGCGTCTGGGATTCCGCAGATGATCCCCCGAATGCCGGCAAGCGTTCCGCACATTTACGAACTCCGGCGTGCCCCCGCACCCCTGCGTTCTGTGACGGAACCTGCTTCAAAGACTATGGAGCCGGCGTCAGATCGGTCATGGAGATACGGCGAAGGCAATTAGGGGTTTACCCCATAAGCCAGTGCGCATGATTACAGGGTGTTTCAGGGGAACTTCCGATCAGCGGCGCAGCACCGCCAGCATCGCGTCAATTACTTCGCCGGTCGCCGAATATGACGCGCCGCCAGCGAGCAGACGGTCCAGAGGGGTCACGGAAACTCTCCGGGCAAGCATTGCGCCCATATCCGACTCCTCGGGCAGTGGGTCGCCAGGCCTCCACACAGACTCCCTGGCGTTCCAGAACATCGTGCGATTAACCCTGTGCTCCATCACAATTCGGTCTGCCATCAGGCGTGGTGCGAGCTCGGTTTCGACAACGTCCACGAACCGGCCATCCGACATCGAATGATCGTGATGCTCAATGCGACAGTTGCGTTCATCCAATAGCGGAAAGTTGACGTTCAGCAAGGCCGCCTCTCCATCGCCCCCGGACGACACAGCAACCACCGCGGCCTTCACGAGGTCTGCGATCAGGGGCGAGCCCGCCTCTGAAACGTGATGGACGGAAAACGCGATCGAGTTGATTCCGTTCGTGTATCCGTGCCACGCCGCGCCAACGGTCCCGGAAAGCACCACGTCGACGGATAGATTGTTGCCGGAGTTGAAGCCGCTCACGACGACGTCCAGCGGCCCGTCGGAGATTTCGTGAATTCCCATGATCGCGGCGTCGCCGGGCGTGCCGTCCACGGCATGGGCGATCACACCGTCCACGGGGGACGCGTACGTTTGGATTCGCAGAGGGTCATGGAGAGTCAGGCCCGCGCCAACGCCGCTCCGGTCCCTGTCGGGGGCCGATACCACCACCTCGCCGAGCGGCTGCACAGCGCGCACCAGATCCCAGAGGCCCGGCGCGCTTATTCCGTCATCGTTAGTTACAAGTATTCGCATCGACGATTTTCATCACTCTCCAAGAACCACATTGTCGATCAGGCGCGCACGGCCCACAGTCGCCGCGAGAGATAGTAACGTCCCGGCAGAGGCCGTCTCCAACTCCGCCAGCGTCTCCGGATGTGCGGCGCTCACGTATTCCAGATCGATCAGCGGCTCCCGGGCCACCGCGGTCCTCACGATACTCCGCAGCGAGGCCGCGTCCGAATCCCCGCGGCGAAAATCCCTCGCAGCTTCCGTGAGACCGCGATACAGGGCCGCCGCAGCTCTGCGCTCTGCATCACTCAGATAGGCGTTGCGGCTGCTCAACGCCAGTCCCGATTCGTCTCTCACGGTCGGCTCGATGACATGCGCAACGTCAAGTTCCAGCACCTCCGTGGCCCGCTTGATCACCAGGTTTTGCTGCGCATCCTTGGCACCCCACACCGCCATGTTGGGCCGGATCAGGGAGCAGATCCTGCCGACTACCGTGGCCACCGCCACGAAATGTCCGGGACGCTGCTCGCCCTCCAGTACCTGCCCCATCGGTCCGGGATCGATTGTCCGGTAGCCGCCTGGCGGATACATCTCATCGATAGACGGTTTGAAAACATAATCGACGCAGTGCTCCCTGAAGATTCGAAGATCCCGCTCGGTATCGACGGGGTAGGAGCCGAGGTCTTCGTCCTCTCCGAACTGAGTCGGATTCAGAAACAGGGAAGCGACGAGAGTTGTGCCGAGCCCGCGGGCGCGCTGCAAAAGTGCTTCGTGGCCACGGTGCATGCCCCCCAGCGTGGCCATAAGCGCCACCGGCTCGGGCATAGCAGCCCGGACAGCGCTCATCTCTGCCGCGGTTTCTATGACGCGCAAAGGGCGATCAGGCGCCGTTGGCGACGTTCAGCTCGGTCACTTCGCCGGATTGGGATTTTCCACTCTCGCGCGGAGTCTGCGCTTCGCCCGGGAATTGCCGGCTCTCAACCTCGCCAACGTACTGGTTGAGGGCGTCCACGATCACCTGGCCTACTTCCGCATATTTCTTTGCGTGCCGCGGGGTGAAATCGAGCGAAAGGCCCAGGATATCGTGCAGCACCTGAACCTGGCCGTCGCACTCCACGCCGGCGCCGATGCCGATCGTTGGAATCGCGAGTTGCTCGGTGATCGTCTGGGCAAGCGTGGCCGGCACCAACTCCAGGACAAGGGCGAACGCCCCCGCTTCCTCAAGCGCCCTGGCGTCTTCAATCATGGCTGACGCCGCTTCCTTCTCCCGGCCCTGCACCCGGTAGCCGCCCATCTGGTGAACGGACTGCGGCGTGAGGCCAAGATGGCCCATGACCGCAAATCCGGCTTCCGTAAGACGCCGGACAGTCTCAACAACCGGTGCGCCGCCCTCCAGCTTGACCGCCTGGGCGCCGCCTTCCTTGACCAACCGTCCTGCGGTGCGCATCGCGTCTTCAACGCTGGCCTGATAGCTCATAAACGGCATATCGGCAACGATCAGGGCGTTCTGCGAGCCACGAATTACGGCCGCGGTGGCGCTCGAAATATCGTCTACCGTCACCGGTATTGTGTTCTCATAGCCAAGGGTCGTCTGGCCCATCGAATCGCCCACAAGGATCATGGGGATTCCGGCCTCTTCCACCAGGCGGGCGGCTGTGTAGTCATAGGCCGTCACCATTGGAATAGGTGTGCCTGCGGCCTTCATGGCCCGGATGTCCCGGGTCGTGGTTCTTGCCATCGGTTCTTACCTCCGGTCGCCGCCCAGTGGGTCGACGCCTATGAACCTCTAACTTTTATCGGGGTCTGCGACCTCTCGAAGCAGGGCCTCTATTGTCGCGTACTCTTCTTTAGATATGTTCCCCTGCTCCCGCGCGATCGGCAACTGCGCCAGCGCCAATGCAGCGTATGCTCGAAACAGGTCGCCTCCACGGCGTCCGGTCGCGTCGAGATGCGCTCGCACGGTCTCAACATCGCCTCTGACGTAGGGGCCGGTAATTGCGGCCGGTATGCCCAGGTCGCCGATCTGCTCGGCGGTGGCGGATACGAGAGGCGAGAGCGCCCGCAGCCCGTCTTCCCGAGTGAGCCCCATCTCCTCCCACATGCCGGCGGCAAGACCCACCAGGCCGGCGAGGAGGCCGCAGGCCATTACGGCCGACGCGTGATACGCAGGCCGCATCTCCGCGCTGAGATAGATATGGTGTGCGCCGAGATCGTCCGCAAGCCCGGTCAACCATGCCTTCAGTTCGGATGATTCGCTCTCGATCGCCACGGTTACTCCTTCGAACCGGGAATCGCCGTGTTCATCCGGGAACGTCTGCATCGGGTGAAAGCCAGCAACGGCGGCACCCGCATCCGACGCTGCCGACAGAGCAGCCACCGGGGTTGCGCCCGAGCAGTGGATCACCGCATACACACTGCTCCAGTCCAACGCGTCGACCACTGGCTCGATCGCGGCGTCTCCGGTCGTGAGGAACACGATCCCGCACCCCCCGGCGATCTGCTGCGCGTCGATCGTGGCCGTCACTCGAGGTATTCGGCTCGCCACGGCATCAGCGGCCGAGGCGGAACGCCGGTGGACAGCTCCGACCCGATAGCCGCAGCGGCTCATCGCGACGGCCAGACTGGCCCCCAGCCTGCCCGCGCCGATGAATCCGACAGTGGTCGACATGTCGAGGCTCATCTCACGCCTCCGGGTGCTGAAGATACTCGGCGGCGGACGGGATACCCCCAAGCCCGGTTGCATGCTGGATGGCAGACAAGATCGCGTCCACCATGGCCCGTGTTGCCGCCGCGCGCAACCGGTCGGGATGAACCGGCTCGTGATCGCCGGTGGCCAGCGTAAAGACGATATCACCGTCCGATTCCGTATGCGCCGGACGGATGGCCATCGCGATGGCGTCCTGACCGGCGCCGGCCAGCCGAATCGCTGCCTTTTTGTTCATGCGGGCATTCGTAGCGATCGCCCCGATGACCGTATGTGGTTGCTGTTCCCAGCCGCTAAGGCGGCTCTCAGGAGGATCATCAAGCAGAATCTGTTCTGAGTCTTCGAAGCCGCCGTTTACGCGACTGGTTCGCGGACCTGCCACTATCTCTCCCGTACACGGGTTAACGACGCCTCCAGATGCATTGACCGCCACGATTGCGCCAACGAACACGCCGTCACCGAAGCTGATCGACGCCGTGCCGAGACCGGACTTGATTCGCCTTCGAGGCCCGCGCATACCGCCAACTGTGGCCCCGGTACCGGCTCCCACACTGCCCTGGGCCACGACCTTCTCGCCCGCCGCGAAGGCCGCTTCGCATGCGGCGTATCCTGCATCGGCGGTCGGGCATACATCGCTCTTCAGGCCCAGATCGAAAATGACCGCGGTCGGCAACAACGGCACAGTCTTGTTCGCGAACTTGACGCCGATGCCGTGCTCAGACAGGTACCGTGTAGCACCGTCTGCGGCCGCAAGCCCCCACACGCTTCCACCAGTGAGCAAACAGCCCGTGATCATCTCGGCGCTCGTGAGCGGGCGCAGTATCTCCGTCTCACGGCTGCCCGGCGAAGCACCGCGCACGTCCATCCCGCCCACGGCTGATTTCTCGGTGAGCACGACGGTGCAGCCGGTCGCGTGCTCCAGATCGGTGTAGTGGCCCACCATCACGCCGGGCACGTCTGTAATGCTGCCGGTTATTGCTGACGCTTCCTGTTCCTGAGCCGGTCCCGCGTAAGCGGGGCCTGTAAATTAGTCCCGAACTCTAGCATGCGCGGCGCCCATGGCTGCCGCGGGCATCAACCCGGTGTTGACCGCAGTATCAGGTGTGCAAAACACCCCGCGAATCAGGGGGAAAATGCCGGAGAATAGACACTTTGTGAAGATTGACACTTTCCAACGCGGAGCGCGAGAATTTTCGCTTGTGTGCGGATAGTAGCGCTCAGGTCAGCGGGTGGCTGAGATGCAATACAACGCTGCCGGCCTGCTGAAAGATAGTGTCGGCGCCAGGCGTAGCTTCGCATTCGAATACGAAGAGATCACGACGCCGGACGAGAACTTCCGCGAGATCGCGGGGGTTGTCAGACTCCTGAGGATAGACAACGGAATCCTGGCGCAAGTGGAGGTCCGTGGCCGTACGCAAGATCAGTGCAGCCGATGTCTCGGTGATGCAATGGTGGAGATTGAGGCCTACCTGGAAGAAGAGTATTACCCGACCAACAATTTCGAGGGTTTCACGGTTGGTGATGAGGACAATACCGGTGAATTTGTCGATCCGGCGTTGCTCATCGATGAGGACAACATCCTTAGCGTGCGTGAACCTGTACGGCAAGCATTCCTGGGTGTGAAACCTATTGCGCCCCTTTGCCGGGACGACTGCAAGGGCATATGCCCAACGTGTTCGACCGACCTCAATGAGGCGCCCTGCGAATGCAGTCCCCAGCAGGAAATCCCCGAATGGGCCAAAAGCCTCAGGTCGTTGGAGATTAATTGAAATACCATGACACCCCTACCGAAGAAAAAGCACTCAAGAGCACGACGCGGCGGAAGAGCAGCACATCAGTTTATTTCTGTACCGGGACTCTCTGTGTGCCCCCACTGTCAGTCTGCTAAACTCCCGCACCGTGTCTGTGAAATATGCGGCACCTACGATGGTCGACAGATCACCGGTGTAGAAACCGAGTCCGCAGATGCCGGGCTCGAGGCCTAGGCCGCGACAGGAGTAGGCGCCACGAGATGGGATCTGACACTGTGACAGTAGAAAAACTGGGTTTTGTATTCCCCGGCCAGGCCAGCCAGGTCGTCGGCATGGGAAAAGACCTCTACGAGCAGTCCGCAGCCGCCAGGGCAATCCTGGATGAGGTAGACGACACGCTCGGAAGGTCCCTGACCAGTCTAATGTTTGATGGCCCCATAGAGGAGCTGACGGACACTCAGAACGCACAGCCGGCCGTTGCAGCAGTCTCACTTGCAACACATGCTGCCCTCAAAGAATTTCTCGGCGCAGCGCCCGAACCGGCCATGGTTGCGGGTCATAGTCTTGGCGAATACTCCGCACTGGCCGTCGCAGAGGTACTGAGCGTGAGTGACACGGTCCGGCTCGTAGTAGAGCGAGGCCGCCTCATGCAAGAAGCCTGCAACGAGAAACCGGGCGGAATGGTCGCACTTATCGGCATCGATGAGTTCGCAGTTGAAGATGTTTGCCGAGAAACCGGCGCCGAACTGTCCAACGTCAACACATCAGAGCAGATCATCATCAGCGGCACACACCGCGCGCTTGCCCAGGCCATTGACCTGGCTGCCGCGAGAGGCGCCCGAAAGTGCATCACCCTGCAGGTTGGCGGAGCATTCCACTCCGGCCTCATGGAACCGGCCCAGGTCGGCCTGAACGAAATGATTGAGTCCATGCAGTTCAATGACCCCACCATTCCCCTCGTCGGCAACTGTAGAGCCACCTCCCTAACGACCGGCGACCAGGTCAGAGCCGAATTGCAGTCACAGTTGACCTCCTGTGTTCAGTGGCAGCGATCTGTTGATTTCATGATCGAGCAAGGCGTGGAGAAGTTCGTCGAGATAGGGCCCGGCAAAGTGCTCTGCGGAATGATCAAGCGGATCAACCGTGAAGTGCCCATAACGGCCCTCGGCGATATGGAGTCGATCAAGGCGTTTGCCGCCTAGAAATTCACCCCTCAGCCAGGCATCCGAACCGGCCAGTCCTCGGTTTTCAGACTCCGAAACGGCGGTACCACGTGTGGCGTGACGATGACGGCTCACCAGCAGGCACGATTCCACGCGACGCTATCGGTTGCAGGCGCCTTGCACGCGCGGTCGCCGTCCAGGCCCTCTACGAAGCGGATGTCACCGGCCACGCAGGACGTCCGATCGCGCAGAGGCTCGCAGATGAGGCGGGCATCGGCACACGGCATGGCGAATTCGCAGTATGGCTCGCTGAGACGGTAGAGTCGAATCGCGTTGCGCTGGACGAGCGCCTGCACGAACTGGCTCCGGCCTGGCCCATCGACCAGCTATCGCCCATCGACCGAAACGTGCTCAGAATTGCCATTGCTGAACTTGACTACGGCGAAGGAAAGACCCCGGAGAAAGTTGTTGTGAACGAAGCCGTGGAACTCGCCACGCTATTCGGCTCCGAGGGTTCACAAAAATTTGTCAACGGCGTGCTTGGCACAGTGCTAGGATAGGCTCTGCGTCACACACGTTGAATTGAACTGATAAACGACTAATTCCTATCCACCCCACTTCCGGAGGTTTTGAATGGCCAGTGTGTTTGAGAGGGTCCGCGACATTGCGGCGGACAAACTCAGCATAGAACTCGAAGATATCAAGCCGAATCTTCATTTACCAACGACCTGAACGCCGACTCCCTTGATGTCGTCGAGTTGATCATGGCGCTGGAAGAAGAGTTCACCGTAGACGGCAAAGAAGTAGAGATTTCAGACGAAGACGCTGAAGCCCTCAATACCGTCAACGACGTTCTCTCGTTCCTGAAAACCAAGGGGATTAGCGACTAAACGCGACCCGGCACGCCGCTCGGCCTCCCCTTATTCGAGATAGTGGGACATGGGGCCGGGGGACGGGAATATGGCCACGACCCAAATGGGTGTTACACCCCCAGACTGCAGGTGGCTCAGATGGCGGTTCTGTTGCCATTTCAGCCGACCTGATGCTATTAGTACCGGCTAGGCCCGAGAGAAACGTGGCGAACGGCGATGCTCCGAATGCCTCCGAATGGGCGTCTCTTGACGCCATCGCCAGCGACGTTCGCTCGTGCACTCGCTGCTCCCTTTCGGAAACCCGGACCCTGGCCGTGCCCGGTGAAGGCTCCGAATTCCCGTCCATCATGTTTATCGGTGAGGGACCGGGGTTCAACGAGGATCAGCAGGGGCGGCCGTTCGTCGGCCGCGCAGGCGCACTCCTCGAAGAGTTGCTGGCGCTCGTCCCACTCAAACGCGAGGACGCCTATATAACCAACGTGGTCAAATGCAGGCCCCCGGAAAACCGCGATCCGTCGCCGGACGAGGTGAAGGCCTGCTGGCCGTTCCTGGAGGCTCAAATCCGCCTGCTCCAACCCAGGGTAATAGCAACCCTCGGACGCCATTCGCTCATGCGCCTCTTCCCGGACGCCCGGATATCCGACCGCCACGGCACGATAATGAAGTGGCGGGACGGGATCGTAGTGTTTCCGCTCTACCACCCGGCCGCAGGGCTAAGGTCCGACCGGCTGAAACAGGCGCTGCAGGAAGATTTCGCGAAGCTGCCCCAGGCCGTCATCGCCGCACTCGACGCCTCACGAGAGGCCCCGCCAGATGGCGACGGCAGTCGCCCTGCCGACGATGCCCCCGGTACCGACGAGGCTAAAGACGGCGGAGACGAACCGCAGATGTCGCTTTTCTAATATCTGAAATACAGACACCCCAACAATCCAACAGAGACGAGTTGCCCTCTTTTGTCACCAGGAAATAAATCCAACCCAAAGGCCCTTCGCGTCATCCCCCTCGGGGGGCTTGGCGAGATCGGCAAAAACATGATGGCCATCGAGACAGCCGATGACATCGTGATCATCGACGCCGGCGTCCTGTTTCCGGCCGCCGAGATGATGGGTATCGACGTAGTCATACCCAACATCAGCTATCTGGTCGAACGCGCTGACAAAGTCCGCGCCCTGCTGATAACCCATGGGCATGAGGATCACATAGGTGCGGTCCCGTATGTGCTCAAAGAACTGGACGTGCCGATCTACGCGCCGCCAATGGCAGAAGCTCTCATCCGCGCAAGACTGCGCGAGCACAAGCTCCCCAATGCCCCGAAAATTAATTCGATCACCCCCGGTGAGCGCGTATCCCTGGGCGATTTCGAGGCGGAGTGGTTCAGCGTGTGCCACAGCATCCCCGACGCTACGGGCATCGCGCTGGACACGCCCTTTGGAAAGATCATTCATAGCGGGGATTTCAAGATCGACCATGATCCAATCGTGGGTAATCCGTCCGACTTCGGAGCGCTATCCCGGATTGCCGGGGACGGCGTGTTCCTTCTCATGGCCGACTCGACCTATGCCGAAGAAGAGGGCCATTCGGACTCCGACCGGACCATTGTGGATAGCATTCACCGCCTGATCGCCGATGCGGAAGGAAGAGTCTTCCTATCGTCGTTCGCATCTCAGATCGCGCGGATTCAGATTGCCGTCGATAGCGCTTACGCGAGCGGCCGGAAGATCGCCATTCTCGGCCGGAGCATGCAGAACTACATGCGGATAGCTCAGGAATTGGGCCACCTGGAAGTCCCGGACGACCTGATCGTCTCGCCGTCGACCGCAAATTCGCTGCCGGACCGGGAGGTGCTGTTCCTGACTACTGGAAGCCAGGGAGAGCCAAGGGCCGCGCTGGCGAGAATCGCGCGGGTGGATCACCGCGAAGTGCGCATCAAGCGAGGCGACACGGTCATCATCTCGGCGACGCCAATCCCCGGCAACGAGACGGCCATCTACAGCACACAGGACGACCTGGTCAGACTCGGCGCGAAGCTGGTCCACCACAAGTCGAATGCCGTCCACGTCCATGGACATGCCCGCAGAGAAGAACTCAAGGGGCTCATCAACCTGACCCGACCGCAATATTTCGTGCCGGTGCATGGCGAGTACAGGATGCTTCAGGCGCATGCCGAGCTTGCCGTGGATCAGGGCGTAGATGAGCACGACGCCTTCGTCATCACAGATGGTGACGTTCTTGAACTCGATAACGATCGCGGGCGCGTCAACGGCCGGATAGACGCCGGCCATGTATACGTCGACGGATTGGGCCTGTGGGACGAGCAGGTTAATGTAATTGACGAGCGCCGGATGCTATCCGAAGACGGAATCGTGACTGTCATCATCCCCAGGAACGCCGCCACCGGGAGGATCATGGGCGCTCCGCACATCACTTCCGCCGGCTTCGTTTCAGATGACGACGCCGAGAAGCTGTTCAAAGATACCGTAGAGGAGCTTCGAAATTACCTTGACCGCGCGCGCACCGGAAATCTAGAGTGGACTCAGCTTGAGGCGAGCGTCAAAGGCACCGTGGAAAAGTTTCTCCACAAGCGCACGAGACGCCGCCCGCTTGTAGTCCCGGTCGCTATCGACATCTAATATCTTCCAGTTCCAAAGGCCAATCACACAGGCAGAACCATGGCTGCCAGCTTCGCAAACGTCGCATCATTCGTTGTAAAACGCGCTCTCCAATTGGCAATTAGCCCTGAGGGGCGGTTCGGGATAGTCGCGATCGCCGCCGGCCTGATCCTCGGCCTGCTGGTCAGGGACGAGTTGATCGAGGCGCTGGGATGGGGCATCGCCCCCGCGGCCGCGTGGGTCGGCGGGATCGTGCTCATCGGCCTCACCCGCCCGCGGCTTCTCCTCCGGCACTGGAAGCCCGCAGCCGCCACTTTTTTCCTGGCGGCAGCGGCCATCGGAGCCCTCGGCATTCTTGACGGCCCGGAAGATTTCGGCGGTGAACCGGGGCTGCTGGCCGGAAGTACCGTTGGCGGCTATGTTGGCGACATCCTTGTTCGCAAGCCGGCAGAGTGGGAGTTTGAGAGCGCCTCCAATCTCCAGCTGGGTTTCGGTTCACTTCGCGTCCTGGCACTACTCGCTCTTGGCGCAGCCGCCATGTGGCCCGGCCGCTCGCGAGTCTTCTACGTCCGCCTGTGGGCGCTCTACGCCGCCACCGGCAGAGCGGCGTACCGAACGGCCAGGGTATGGACAGTTCAGCTGAACAACGCTCTGAATGCACGCCTGAAGGCCCGGAGAGATGCCGCAGCAGCCAGAGCCGCCCAGAACGCAAAGAACGCAGCAGCCGTCGCAACAGAAGCGTCTCTGCAGGAAAACCCATCCTTTCGCGTTGGCCACATTGGGAAGTCTGAGCCTGAGATCACCGGACTCATCGCAGAAGAGACCGCCGAAATCGTGCCCGATGCTCTGCCGACGCCCTCCCGCGAAGAGCTGTGGACAGGCGAGGAAGCCGCAGCAGTCGTGGCCCTTGTGACGGCAGCGCAGGCCGCCGCCGGTGTCGAAAGCGGTGCGGCCGCTGACACCCTGATCCCAGATGGGGACTCCCCGGAAGCTGAAGTCGAGGACGCCGAAGTCGACGAGATCGCGGAAATTCCGCGCTTCGATTGGAAGCTGCCTCCGCTTGATCAGCTTAGTAAAGGGCAGACGGGCGGCATCACGAAGACAGAGGTCGAGGCCACCAGTGACCTTATCGTCCAGACACTTGCCGATCACGGTGTGGACGTCAGCGTCGATCAGGTACGGACCGGCCCGACGGTCACCATGTACGGCGTCAGTCCGGGATATAGCGTGGGCCGGGGCACATCTGCGGCACAGGACGGCCAACCCCAGCGCGCAACGAAGCGCGTCCGCGTCGACACGATCTTGAACAGGGAGAAAGATCTCGCCCTGGCGCTGGCCTCCCCCAGCATCAGATTTGAGGCGCCGATTCCCGGAGCCTCGCTGGTCGGCATTGAAGTGCCAAACGCCAATCCCACAGGAGTCGCCCTGCGATCTGTGATGGAGTCCGATGCGTTCAAGGAGTTCGAGAAGGAGGCCGCGCTTCCCATCTCACTCGGCATTGGAAGCGGTGGAGATGCCATATTCGCCGACCTGACGAGAATGCCCCACACGCTCATTGCCGGCGCTACCGGCTCTGGCAAGAGCGTGTGTATGAATACCATCATCACCGGCCTTCTGCTACTGCGGACGCCGGCCCAGGTCAGAATGATCCTGATAGACCCGAAACGGGTCGAGCTGACTCCATACACGGGCGTGCCGCATCTCATGATTCCACCCATAGTGGAGGCCGATGTGGCCGTGGCGGCTTTACGAGCCGTTGTGACGGAGATGATGTCGCGATTCCAGCTTCTCGAGAA
This sequence comes from Chloroflexota bacterium, assembly GCA_022567135.1. GTDB lineage: Bacteria > Chloroflexota > Dehalococcoidia > Lucifugimonadales > Lucifugimonadaceae > UBA1151. Next base: position 7,276 of record JADFHP010000015.1, on the reverse strand, counting down.
GGCCGGCGCGAAAAACATCGCTACTTACAACGAGAACGCAGACGTTGAGCTGCCGTATATCGTGATCGCCGTCGATGAACTGGCCGACCTGATGCTGAGCTCCGGCAACGAAGTGGAACGCCTGCTTGTTCGACTCGCCCAGCTTGGCCGGGCCACCGGCATCCATCTCCTCGTGGCCACCCAGCGCCCGTCCGTTGACGTCGTCACCGGCCTCATCAAGGCGAACTTCCCAAGCAGGATCAGTTTCAGCCTCACGTCGCAGGTCGACTCCAGAACGATAATCGACTCCCCCGGCGCCGAAAAGCTGCTTGGCAAGGGAGACATGCTGTTCCTACCCATCGACCGCCCGAAACCATTGCGCGTCCAGGGCGCTTTTCTCGCCGACAGTGAAGTCGAAGGCGTAGTCAAGTTCTGGCGCAACGCAGGCGGGCCGCCAATGCCGCAACTCGCCATCCCGGAAACTCTGGAAGAGGGTCCGGGGGTTGAGATCGGCGGCGGCGGCGGCACCGACGAGATGTTCAACCGTGCGCTTGAGCTGGCCCACACACAGACCAGGCTGTCAACCTCTCTGCTCCAGCGCAGGCTCAGAATCGGCTACCCGCGCGCCGCGCGGCTGATGGATGAACTGGAAGATGCCGGAGTCGTTAGCTCCGGAGAGCCCGGCAAACCCCGCGTCGTCATCGGCTGAGCACCACCTGGCCCTGTACCTTACCCGTCGGTAACTGTTCGTCAGATATGATTGCCTCAGCAGGCAATCGCGATCCGGCGAGGCGTCGGCGATACTCGGTAGGCCATTTTGACCAACATTACGCCGCTATTTCCTGATGAGGGCGGCTCCGACTCCCAGGACGGGGCCGGCGATCACGCGCATGAGCTAAATCTGAAGGACCGGCGCGCATCATGCCTGATGTGCGGCGGCAAGCTTCGCGATTCCGAGACGTACGCCCGCTATCTCGTCTGCCCGCACTGCAACTTCCACTACAACATGTCCGCCCGGGAGCGAGTCGCAGCCGTTGCGGATTCCGGAAGCTTCCAGGAAACCAACCGCTGGGTGCAATCCATCGACCCACTCTCGTTCTCTCCACGCGTCTCTTACCGCGTCCGCCTGCTGGCAGACCAGCAACGCACCGGACTGGAAGAGGCAGCCGTAACGGGAACATGCGCCATCGGTGGTACTGAGGCGATTCTGATCGTCCTGGACTTCGGCTTCCTCGGCGGCAGCATGGGTGTGGTCGTGGGCGAGAAGGTCGCCCTTGCCCTTGAATTGGCCGCACGCAAGAAGCTGCCCGCCGTGGCGGTGATAACCAGCGGTGGGGCACGTATTCAGGAAGGCGTCCTCTCCCTGATGCAGATGGCAAAAACGACAGTCGCGGTGAATAACCTCCACGACAAAGGAATGCCGCTCATCGCAGTCCTCGGCAATCCCTCGACAGGACAGGTATACGCCAGCTTCGCCTCTCTCGCTGACATCATTCTCGCCGAGCCTGGCGCCCATATCGGGTTCGCACCTTTCAGGGCCATTCAGAAGACGGCGGACAGGCAGGCCGCTGCCGATGAGTACACGGCCGAGAACTACCAGAAGTTCGGGCTGATCGACGGCGTTGCGGACCGGCGCGAAGTCAAACACATCCTGTCCACATTCCTGGATCTTCTCAACCCGGACTTCAAGTTGAGCGGCACCCGGCGCACGCGCCAGGCCAATACGCCGATTCAACATCTGGAGCCGTGGGAGATGGTCCAGACCGCGCGGCACCCCGATCGCCCCAAAGCCTCCGACTACATTGATCGCATGTTCGTCCATTTCGTGGAACTGCACGGAGATCGAGTCGGCGCGGACGATAGGACGGTGATCATTGGAATGGGTCGGCTGGCAGGCACGTCCTGCATCGTAATCGCTCAGGAGAAACAGCCGGATCCCCCGGATAACGAACTGGGCGAACGAACGGGCATCGGGCCGGAGGGTTTCAGGAAGGCTCAGCGTGCGGTTGAGTTCGCGGGCCGGTTCAAGCTGCCGATAATCTCATTGATAGACACTCCCGGCGCCGACATCAACCTGGAAGCGGAAAAACGGGGCCTTGGGGGCGCCATTGCAGGGATGATCTCAGCAATGGCCAGGGTGCCCGTGGGCTCGATCTCCGTACTGATCGGAGAGGGCGGCAGCGAGGCAGCTCTCGCGTTCGGCGTCGCCGACCGCGTCTTGATGCTCCAAAACGCCATCTACTCGCCCATCGCGCCGGAAGCGGGAGCGGAGGCCGAACTGCGCGATTCGACGCGCGCTGCTGAAATGGCGAAGGCGTTGAAGCTGACTTCGGTAGATTGCCAAAAAATGGGCATCGTAGACATTGTGGTGCCGGAACCGGAAGGTGGAGCACACAGAAGCCCGGATGAGGCTGCACGGCTCCTGAGACGAGCGCTAATGCAAGAACTGATCAACGTATCAGGCGTCTACTCGAGAACACTTGTCAGACGCCGGCAGCGCAAGTACAGGAACATTGGTGAATTCGGCAGCCGATTCAGAAACGCCGTGCGCAGAGAGATGCGCACCGTGCAAGCCGCCGTAAGCGCCACGGTGCGCGCCATGCGCAAGCCGTCCGATGAAGAGGAAAAAGCGGCAGGGAAAACGCGTTCCAGCCGTCGGAAGACAAGACGCTCCCGTAGACGGAAAAAGTAGCCCGGCCTGTACCGGAGGATTGGTCAGACGAGGGGCTCGATCTGCTGCGCCGGCTCCTCGCCCCGCGTCACTCTACGGGCGTTCTCAAACGACGACAGCAGGGCTCGCTCGATTCGCTCTTCTGTGCTGCCCGCCATATGGGGTGTTACCACCACGTTGTCCATGCTGAGCAGCGGATTATCGAGATCGGCCGGCTCGTCCTCCAGCACGTCAAGTCCCGCGCCGGCAATCTCACCGTCCTTCAATGCCTGAATCAGGTCCGCTTCATCGTGCACCGCTCCCCTGCAGGCGTTGATGAATATGGCCGTATTCTTCATCCGTTTGAATGCGGCGGCATCGAAAATTCCCCGCGTTCCCGAATAGAGCGGAACGTGGGCGGTTACCACGTCCGAAGTTGCGAGCAAATCATCCAACGCTACCCGCTTCACGTTGAGCTCCCGTTCTACGACCTCGGGGATCGTCCGGACATCGGAGTAGATCAGCTCGCAATCGAAACCGGAAAGCCGTCGGGCGACAAGTCTACCGATGTTGCCGAGCCCGACTATGCCAACTGTGCGGTCCATGAGTTCGAACAGAGGCCTGGACCGGGCCTTGTCCGCCCACGACCCGTCACGGGCGCCCTCGACGCCGGGCACGATTCGATTGAGGACCATGATCATCAGGGCCACGGTGTGCTGCGAAACGGCCGGCGCCACCTGCCGGGATGAGTTGGAGACGAATATGCCCATCTCCTTGATCGCGGGGATATCTATCCGGTCGTACCCGGCGCTCATGAGCTGGAGCAACCGAATCGAGGGAAGCGCTGCTATCTCATCCGTTGAGAGAGACGGTCCGCCAAGGATCAGCGTCTCCGTGTTCTTGAGCTGCGCCAATCTGTCCTCCCAGGACAGAGACGGATCGACGATGCCAAAGTCGAGATCGTCCGGCGCGATCTCAACGGCCATCCTGGTCCGGGGATTGTCCGGTGGACCGTAATAGACGACTCGATTGCCCATGGCCGTACCGGCTCTCCTTGTCCATTCGAGATTGCAGATTGGCGGGCCCGGCGACCCACCGATTCGGACCGCGGCAGAATATACACCCATCCCGCGCGGGCGTCCTCGTCGACACGTCAGATTCGAGGGCCAGTCATTGACTGGCAACACTCGCCGAATTAGTCTTGCGCGGTGACGGCCCGTACAATTGGGTCAAGCATCAGATGGGGAGCTCGGTTGCGCCGGGCTGAGAGGGTGGCCACGTACGCCGCCGACCCGAATACCTGATCTGGATAATGCCAGCGGAGGGAACACCCGGGACAAACAGGAAAATTGGCGGCGGCGTCCATGTACCGGACGGTGCCGCCTCTGTTTTCACCAGTCTCCCCGCCCGGCCGGCGATCACTTGCGCAGGACCTGCCGCCAGCCCCAATAATCCAGGCAGCAAGGCCTCACCGCAAAAAATAAAAATCAGAGGATCCGGAACTGAAACAGATGGAAAACAAGCTAGTCATCGGCGGAATAGAGTTCTCATCGAGGCTGATTACGGGAACCGGCAAACACCGCAGCGTCGAAGATCTCGAATCGTCGATAGAAGCTTCCGGCACCGAGATCATCACCGTGGCGATCGGCAGGCTGAATCTTGACGATCCGAACGAGAAGACGATTCTGGATCAGATCGACTGGAACAAGTACACGATCCTTCCGAACACCGCCGGAAGCGCCACCGCGGAACAGGCAGTATTGACGGCGCGCCTTGCCCGGCAGGTGACGGGCTCCGACTGGGTGAAAGTGGAAGTGATCCCGGATCCCAAGTACCTTCTTCCCGATCCCGTGGGAACGCTTGAGGCCTGCAAGACGCTGATAGAAGACGGATTCACCGTACTGCCCTACATCCATGCGGACGTTATCCTGGCCGACCGGCTCCAGGATATCGGCTGCGCAACGGTCATGCCGCTAGGTTCCCCCATCGGCTCCGGCCAGGGCGTTCGCACGCGCGAGGAGATCGAGATAATCATCGAACGCGCTGAGGTTCCCGTCATCGTCGATGCCGGCCTCGGAGTGCCGTCCGATGCCAGCCTGGTAATGGAACTCGGCGCCGACGCCGTGCTGGTCAACACCGCCATCGCGCAGGCTGCCAACCCGGCACTAATGGCAGAGGCGTTCCGCCTTGGTGTGGAGGCCGGGCGCAAGGCCCACCTTGCAGGCCGGATTCCCAAGCGGGCACATGCATCTGCATCGAGCCCAGGCGCAGGCCTGAACCCCGAGCCATCTGAGCCTCCCTCCGGGATGCCCCCTGGAATGCCCTCCGGGACAAAGGCCTGAGCACGTGGCCGCCGCGCTCCCCGGCAAGATCCTGTGCGTGGTGACCGACCGCACTATCTTCGACACCGGCGGCGCGCCACCGGAACCAAGGCTGATAGATGCCGTCCGAGGCGCAGTCTCCGGCGGCGCGAACATGGTCCAGCTTCGTGAACGAGGCCTGGCAGGACGCGATCTCCTTTCGCTGGCTCTGGAGTTGCGCAGGATCACACACGATCGCGCCCTCCTCATCGTGAACGAGCGCGTCGACATAGCCATCGCCTCCGGCGCGGACGGCGTTCAGCTTGGTGAGCAGTCGATGTCGATCAGCGCGGCGAAATACGTCTGCGGTGACCGCCTTCTCATAGGCAGATCCGTACACGACATGTACGGCGCGCAGGATGCAGAGAGAGACGACGCCGATTTCCTCATCGCCGGCACGATCTTCGCTTCAAGATCGCACCCCGGCATGGGGGCGGCCGGCACAGCCCTTATCTCAGAAATAACGGGCAGCGTATCCACCCCGACCCTCGGCATCGGCGGCGTAACGCCATCCAACGCAGCCGGCGTAATCGCCGCAGGCGCTACTGGAGTCGCCGTCATAGGAGCGATACTGGACTCCACCAACCCGCGTGAAGCGGCGGAGGCGCTCGCAGCAGAAACCGGGCTCGGGGTGGCCGCAGCGGGTGATGGAATAGATCCATGATCCAGATCACCGTTAACGGCAAGGACGTCGAGCTGGATCAGGCGATGTCGATCAACGCGTACCTGGACCATATCGGCCTCCGGGGCCGCAGGGTAGCCGTCGCCGTCAACTCTGAAGTCCTTCATGAAGACGAGTACGAGAAAACCGTCATTTCAGACGGCGACAGAGTCGAAGTCGTACGCCCCATTGGGGGCGGCTAGCTTCTCGACAGGCTCGGCTCATCGGGGTCGCTATCACCGTCAGTGGCAACCCCCTAACTCCGGGTTCCCCGTACCGTGAATCGGCCCCCGGCGATTCATCCGGGCTCATGTTAGAATCCGCACCCAGATTCACCAGTTGGCTCTCGTTCGGGAGCCGCCTTGATTTTCCCGGAGGAGCTTGTGATGCGACTTCGAACGGCCGCACCGCTGATACTCGGAAGCACTTTGCTGGTTGCGCTAATAAGTGTCGCCTGCGGGGGGCCGGATTTCAACGCGATCGTCCAGACGACGACCTCTGAGCAGAAATTAGCCAACGTCACCGCCACGGCGGAGGTGTTGATCGCCGCGGGTATCGACCCCACCGACCGGAACGTCGCGATCGGCAAGGGGAGCCTGGCTGAGCAGGTCGTGCAGACACAGGAAGCGCAGCGCATTGAGAGGGCAGCCGGTGGTGATACTGAAGGGGAGCTGATCTTGCTGCCCAACGGCGAACTCGTGACAGTCGCGCGGGCCACGGAGATCGCCGAGGTTGGCTCTGAAGATCAGCCGACCGACGTACCCGATGGGCCTGCCGCAAGTGGCGACGTCGCCGTAGATATCATGACTACCGGAAAAATGATTCCCTCTGTGCTCAAGATCACGCCCGGCACAACAGTCACCTGGACCAACACAGAGCGCACCGGACACTCAACGAAATCCGACCCTGACCAGGATGAGGATTGGGACTCCCTATCTCTTGCCCGCGGGCCTCTTGATAAGGAGCAGAAACAGTTTAGCCACACGTTCACGATCCCGGGCCGGTACACATACGGGTCAAGGGTTTTCGGTGACTTCAGCCTGGCTGTAGTCTTCGTCGTCGAGGAATAGCTCCGAAGGCCGTTACCCCATGAGATATCGCGACAGGGGCGATCCGTCTGGATCGCCCCTGTTTATTTCCGGGTGTTGGCGGGCGACCGTGAACAGCAAGGCCTGGCTGGTGCAACTTGCCGACCCACATCCATACGATTCCACAGAAACCACACCACATCGCCGGATAACCGTTCTACAGGCCAACAAGTAACCGCCCAGCTGCCGTTGTCTTGTCCGCGTAAGAGACCCCGATCGGTCGGTCGCAATACTCGCGAAGCCGAGGCGCCGGCGTATACGCGGGAGCCTGATCTCCCGGCCGGGGGTAGAGCCCCGGGATTCGGGCGCACCCGCGCTTCTCGTACGCCGGTGGCAACCGAAACTGTAATCTGCGGAAAGTGACTGGTCGGCCCGGACGCCAACAGGCCCCGCCGAGCGGGGCCTGTTCTAGAACGCAATTACAGCTGGCAGGTATCTGCTAATCAACCTGCCTCAGCCTCGGGTCCAGGCGGTCTCGAAGCCAGTCGCCGAGGAAGTTCAGCGAGATGACGACGAGGAAAATCGCCGAACCCGGCAT
>JADFHP010000105.1 GCA_022567135.1 Chloroflexota bacterium | reverse complement strand
AACTGAGAACCCTCGCGGGCGACAGCGTCGGCATCGCGCCTGATTTCAGCGAGCACGATCACCCGAGCGAGATCGTCCGAGAGCCGAACGTCACGAACGGTTCCCACGCGCAGCCCTCGATACACAATCGCGTCGTCAGGCGCAATGCCGTGGGCCTCGGGAAACGAGATCGAGATCGCAATGCCCTTTTTCTGGAACGCCTGGTATCCCAGCACGCCGGTCAGTGCAAGCGCAGCGATCGGCACAAGCCACGCCAGCGAGAGTCTCCCTCGTGAGCGTTTGATTTTCGCCATTGGTGGCGGCTGGGGGCTCTTCTCAGCTACTTTCTTCGGTTCACTATCAGTCACGTGTCGTTCTCCCAGATCGCGTGCGGATCAAATGCGGCAGACGAAAGCAGACTGAGCACAACGACGCCCGCGAACGCCGCCGCGCCCGGCCCCGGCGCGGGAACGTTCTTCGATGCGATGACCACGACGGCCGCGTCTATGCCAAGCCGCAGATACGGCGTAGCCGCACGCAGCACCCGCATATGCCCCGTAAGGTTCACGTCGATCACCGCCGACCAGGTCTCATCGTCCAGTTCGTCAATCGGCGTGCCGGGCGGGAACGTGCCGGCATTGGCGACGACGATGTCGAGGCCGCCAAACCGCCTGACCGCGCCGTCGACGGCGGCATCGACGGCCGCCGAATCAGTCACATCGCAAACAAATCCTGCGGCGGCGTCCGAATCGAACTGCCCGGTGACGGCCGGGTTCACGTCGAGCCCCGCAACAACCGCGCCCTGGGCCAGCAGCACATCTGCGCACGCACGCCCGATGCCGCTGGCCGCGCCCGTCACCAGCGCAATCTTTCCCTGCAGAGGCGGAGCCGAGCCGCCGCGCCTCAACTTCGCCTGCTCCAGTTCCCAGTACTCAACGTCAAATATCTCTTTCTCACCGGGAGGCTTCCACCCACCCAGGTCCTCGGCTGCTTGCATCGCGCTAATCGCGTGTGCCGTGATGTCGGCAACAATGCCCGCCCGGCCCGCCGTCGGTCCAAAGCCGACGATGCCCGTGCCCGGCCAGATCGCCCAGCGCGGCGCAGGGTCGAGCTGCGCGTGACCCGACTCGGCATTGCGCGCGAAATACGCCTCATATTGCCGCCCGAACTCCGCTACGTCCGCCGCAGGATCATCGCCAACCACCACCGGCGACGGCTTCGTGTGGAGCACGTGATCCGGAGTGAGGCATCCGCGGCCCGCCAGTTCGCCCGCGTCACGCCGCCCCGCAAACCCCGCCGCCCCGGCCGAGTCGTTCAGTCGCGCGATCATCGCCATCCCCGCGGCCTCCGATACAGCACGCCGAAGCGTCGCCAGCTTCAACAGATCGACCTCACCCGAGGACGACTTCGCCACGGCGTGCAAAGACCCCGCCACTACCGTCTCGGCGCGTGAGACGATCTCGATCATCGCCTCATAGCTGGCTCGGGCGTCGTCGGCAAAAGTGAAGACGCCGTGATTCATCAGAATCATGCCCCGAACTGATGCCCAGTCGACGTCGGCAGTCACGTCTGCGATCAGCTTCGCCAGCACAAACCCGGGCATCGCGTACGGCACTACGAGCACTTCGTCGCCATACAGAGCGCGCAGCCGGCCGGCTCCGTCGGAGGTGTTCGAAATTGTCACCACCGCGTCAGCATGCGTGTGGTCCACGAATCTGTACGGCACAAGTGCGTGCGTGATCGTCTCGACAGACGGCGCGGGCGCATCAGGATCTATAGACGCCGAGCGGAGCGATCGCATCATGTCTGAGTCGCTCAGCGACTCAAGCTCAACCAGTCGCCGCACAGGCTCGATGCGCAGAGGAGCGAAGCCCGCCGCCTCGATCGACCCCAGATCCCAGCCGCTGCCCTTCACATAGAGCAGACGCTGAGCCTCACCATGCAGATCAACGCCGTCGATCTTGACCGACGTGTTCCCCCCACCATGCAGGACAAGATCGGGGTCAGCGCCCAGCAGCCGCGAGGAATACGCCCGCAGCGCGAGTAGATCATCCCCACACGCCGCCGCCCGCTCCTCATCCCACCGGCTTTCCATATGAGCCCCTTCTCCCAATCCGCCGGCGGCAGGATATCTCACGCAAAGGCGCAAAGAACGCAAAGCAACACGGAACTGAATATTGATGGAAAAATCTTCGCGCCTTTGCGAGAGACTCCCGCCCGGCTCTCAGTCGGCCGCCGGTGACCCGGCTTTCGAGGCGGCCAGCTTCTCAACCTTCACCGCACACGCCTTGAACTCCGGCGTCTCAGTGATGAAGTCATACGAATCGCTGGTCAGGACGTTCGTCATGGTCTCGTCAGGGAACGCGAAGCTCATGAATATGGTGCCGCGCGGCGACATGTCGGTGACCCTGGCATGGACCTCAACGGTCCCCCGGCGGGTCGATACGCGGATGATCTCCTCGTCCTCGACGCCCAGCTCGGCTGCGTCTTGCGGACTGATCTCCGCCCACTCGTGCGGCACCAGCAGCTCGAAGCCGGTTGCCCGGCCGGTCTGCGTGCCCGTGTGATACGTCGACCGCCGCCGCCCGGTCGTCAGGACCAGCGGATACTCTTCGTCCGGCTCCTCGGCCGGTGGTATGTGGTCGACGGGGGCGAAGAAGCCAGGCACACCCTTCCCCGACTCAAACTCCTCTTTGTGCAGGTACTGCGTGCCCGGGTGATCGGCCGTCGGGCAGGGCCACTGTAAGCCGCCCTCCTTATCGAGCCGTTCGTACGAGATGCCGGCCAGAATCGGCGCCACGCTGGCGATCTCGTCCCAGATCTCCGATGCGCTCGTCAGAGATTGCGGGACGCCCATCGCCTCGAACAGGTCCAGCAGGATGCGCCAGTCCTCCAGAGCCTCGCCGGGCGGCTCCACTGCCTTCCGCACCCGTTGGACCCGACGCTCGCTGTTGGAAAAGGTGCCGTCCGTCTCGGCAAACGAGGCCGCAGGCAGAACGACGTCCGCAAGCTTCGCCGTATCGGTCAGGAAAATATCCTGGACGACGACGAAATCGCACGCCTCCAGGGCCCGTTTTGAGTGCGACGCGTGGGCATCGGAGACGACCGTGTTCTCGCCCATGATGTAAGCGGCCTTCATCCGCCCGCGCACCATCTGGTCAAGCGCCGTGATCTTGGTCAGCCCCCGGCGCCGCGGAAGCTTCACGCCCCACGCCGCTTCGAATTTTTCCAGTACTCCGGGCCGTTCCACCTTCTGGTAGCCGGGCAGGTCCGTCGGAAGCGCGCCCATATCACTGGCGCCCTGCACGTTGTTCTGCCCGCGCAGCGGGTTCACGCCCGCGTTCTCCTGCCCGAAGTTGCCGCACAACATCGCCAGGTTGGCGACGGCCTGCACATTGTGCGAGCCGCACGAGTGCTCCGTTATGCCCAGCGTGTAACAGACCGCCGCCTTCGGAGACGCGCTCGCGTACTCACGGGCAGTATCGACGATCATCTGGGCCGGAACGCCGCAAATAGTCTCCGCGTACTCTGGCGTGTACATCTCGAGGTGCTCTCTCAGCGCCTCGAACCCCTCCGTCCGGTTCTCGATGTACTCCCGGTTATGGAGGCCCTCTTTCACTATCACGTGGCACATCGCGTTGAGGAAGGCGATGTCGGTCCCGATCTTCGGCTGGATATGCCGCGTCGCCCACCTTGTCAGCTCGATCTTCCGAGGGTCGACGACGACCAGCTTCGCCCCGTTGCGCACCGCCTTTTTCATGCGGAGCGAGATCACAGGGTGTGTTTCGGTGGTGTTGGAGCCAATGACCAGCAGGAATTTGCTGCCCGCAAGCTCCTCGATCGAGTTGCTCATCGCCCCCTTACCCACCATGACCGCCAGACCGGCGACCGTTGGGGCATGTCAGGTGCGAGAACAGTTATCGATGTTGTTCGTGCCGATAGCCACGCGCGCAAACTTCTGCATCAGGTAGTTCGACTCGCTTGTGCAGCGCGCCGAGGCCCAGCAGACGATGGCATCGGGGCCGTCCGTCTCCATCACGCTCTTGAAACGGGAGGCGACAAGACCCAGCGCCTCTTCCCACGACGCGGGCTGAAGCACCCCGTCCTTGCGAATCAAAGGATGGCGCAGGCGCTCCTCGCTCTTGACGAAGTCCCACGAGCCAAACTGGCCCTTCACACAGAGCGACCCCTGCGATGGCGCATCGAAATCCGGCTCGGTGCCCATCAGCTCCCCGTCCTGCGTGAGCAGCTGAATGCCGCAGCCAACGCCACAGTACGGGCAGATCGTCTTCGTCCGCTCCAACTTGTCAGCCGATGTCTTGCCGACGACCTTCCGGTCGGTCAGGGCGCCTGTCGGGCAGGTGTTAATGCACTGGCCGCAGAAGGTACAGGGGCTCTTCAGCAACTCGTTGTCGAAGAACGAAAAGATCTTTGTCGACTGCGACCGGCCATCAAGAGTGATCGCGCCCGCCATCTCCCAGTCGTTGCATACCGCCGTACAGCGGTAACAGGCGATGCAGTAGTCGTAGTCGCGCTGAATGAACGGATTCGGATCAGGCGCCTTCTCACGCTCCGGCAGTTTGCCGAACCGCCCCGGCAGCGCCTCGTACTCATCCACCGCTGTATGAAACTCGCACGTCCCGAACGACTGGCATTTCGGGCAGCCGCTCTGCGGCCCCGTCTCGGAGAGCAGCATCTCCAGGATAGTGCGCCTGTAGTCGCGGATATCGTCCGCGTGAGTCGTCACCTTCATGCCCGGTTGCTGGAACGCCGTGCATGAAGCGACCTGCTCGAGGCGGCCGTCCACCTCAACATCTACCAGGCACATCCTGCACGTGCCCTGGGGATCGAGCCGGCTCTCATAACAGAGTGTCGGAACCTCGAACCCGGCCTCCCGCAACGCGCCGAGCACGCGCTCGCCCTCGCGATAGGGAACGCCGATTCCGTTGACCTCAACCAGGGAATCGGTTGTTGGAGGAGAAACAGTGTTCGTAGTCATAATCGGCGCCGGTGGGGCCTATTAGGCTCTCGTGCCCACAATTACGTGCCCAGCAACCCCACCACCTCGCCATCATCGTTCAGGTCGATGTCGAACGCGTTCGGCTTCGATGGGAGGCCCGGCAGAGTAACGATGTTACCAGCGAGGACTATAAATTGCCGCGCGCCCGCAGATGCCTTGACCTCTCGAACATGAAGGCTATGCCCGGTCGGAGCGCCCCTCAGTTTGGGGTCAGTCGATACCGAGAGATGCGTCTTGGCCATGCAGACCGGAAAGTGCCAGTCGTTCGCCTCAAACCGCCGCGTCATCGTCCGGGTCATCGGCCCCCAGGTCACCTCGCCGGCGTTATAGAGCCCCTTCGCAAGCTTATCCACCTTGCCGAACGTCGAATCGCCGTCCTCGTAGAGCAACTTTACGTCTGCTCCACCCTCCGCGGCAGCAACCACCGCCTCCGCAAGCTCCGTCATACCCGCGCCGCCCTCGGCAAACCCCCTCGCCTCGACCGCCGCCATCGCACCCGACTCCTCGGCAATGCGCCGCGCCGTCGCAACCTCTTCGGACGAATCGTCCGGGAAGCGGTTGATCGCGACTACCACCGGCAGGCCGAACTTCTTCACGACGCCGATGGCGTACCTGAGGTTGGCGGCGCCCTCCACCAATGCCTCGAGGTCGGGTGAGCCCAGTTCGTCCTTCTCCACCCCGCCGTGCCACTTCAGGCCCCGCACGGTGCACACGACCACCGCGGCCGCCGGCTCGGGTCCGCCCTGCCGGACTTTAATGTCCATGAACTTCTCGAATCCGAGATCGGCCCCAAACCCGGCCTCGGTGATCGTGTAATCCACGGCCTTTGTTGCAAGAAGATCCGCCAATATCGAGGAACAGCCATGCGCGATGTTCCCGAACGGCCCCATATGCACGATGGCGGGCTGGCCCTCCGCGGTCTGGCAAAGGTTCGGTTTCAGGGCATCCTTCAGCAGGGCCATCATCGCCCCCACCGCACCGATGTCGCGGGCCTGCACCGGCGTCTTCTCCTTCGTCCACCCGATCACAATATCGCCAAGCCGCTCGCGCAGGTCGTCATAGCCGGTAGCCAGCGCCACTATCGCCATGATCTCCGACGCGGCCGATATATCGAACCCGGTCTGTCGCAGCGGACCGTCCATGCGCCCGCCAAGTCCCTGCGTGATGCCCCGGAGCGCACGGTCTTCAGCGTCCGTGACCCGGCGCCAGGTGATCTCCTCCGCAGCCAGATGCCCCGCCCGGACGGCGTTGTCGGCCATCGCGGCGAGGAAGTTATGGGCCGACTCGATGGCATGGAAGTCGCCCGTGAAATGAAGGTTGATATCGTTCGCAGGCTGAACCACCGACTTGCCCCCGCCGGTGCCCCCGCCCTTCATGCCGAATACCGGACCCAGCGACGGCTGCCGGATCGTCAGAGCCACCCGCTTGCCGATCAGCCCGAGACCCTGCGTCAGCCCCACGGCCGTGGTCGACTTCCCTTCACCGGCCGGAGTAGGGGTGATGGCCGTCACAACGATGAGCTTCCCGGAACTACCCGAATCGGCGCCAGAGCCCAGACCAGAGCCAAGGAAAGAATCCAGCGGAATCTTCGCCTTGTCGCGACCGTACGGCTCCAGATCCTTCCACTCAAGGCCTAGATCGGAAGCGACATCCTCAATCGAACGCAATTTGCACTCCCTCGAACCAATAACCGGCGAACGGATAACAGGCTGGTATTACTCGCGCGAAATAGCGCCCGGGGCGCGCGCGTGTGGCTTGAGATTGGGTCAGCACCAGTCGATCAGAGAATCCGGGCCCGCCGACCCACGCTGAGGCCAACGAAGGACAGGGCGCCGAACCCGGCTACCCAGTCCCAGTGAATTGTCCGGCCAATCCATATGTTCACCACCACGGCGAACACCAGCATGGCCACCGTAATCACGACGCCCCAGCCTAGAGCAATCGGCCAGCCGCGCGCCGGTTCATCGATGCCGAACTTGTCCTGCAGAGTACGGGTACTCAGCAATCTCGGTCCACCTGCCGTGTCCTTGTTTCCTGAACTCAATCGATTCCCTCCAATGACTGTGCTTTCGAATCACGTCGCAGCGCGTCCCATTAGATGTTCGGAATCGGTTCAGAGGTCAGATTACCGCAAACGCCAACTCACTTGCGTTCTGTGTTCGGTCAGCCTACGATGATCTCAACGTTGTAATCTTGTAATCATGTAATTAGCGAGGCGTGAAATGACAACTGAGATCACTACCTGGTTCACGAAAAGGATCCCGGATGACTGGTTCGTGAAGGATCTGGACATCACCGTCGATAGGGACGAAATCCTCGTGACCGGAGAACTTCCCGAACCCGAACTCGATGATGGGGCCTCCGAAGATGATGCCGCTCTCGCTGCCGCGCTGAAGATAAATGAGTTCCGCGAGGCGACCCGGGATGAGCGCATGACCATCGCCGATGAGGCGCAGGCGCTGTTCCAACGCAAGGTCTCATGGGGAGCCGGCAGCGCCGACCGCCGCGTGCTGTTCACCCACCTGGGCATCCCCGTGATGAGCCGGCTCCGCCTGCCTGAGCGGGCGGTGCTCGATACCCTCGTTACATCCGGCGTCGCCCGCAACCGAAGCGACGCCCTCGCATGGTGCGTCAGATTCGTCAGCAAAGACCAGTCCGACTGGCTGTCGGACCTGCGCGGCGCATTCACAGCCGTAGAAGAGGCCCGCGCAAAAGGCCCAAACGTCTAACCCCCGGGGTAACACAACTGTCATCCTCATCCGCCGCCCATGCGGCAGCCAGATACGAGATGCTCCTATAGACGTCAAGCCGCCTTAGCCAGGTCTCGCTGGGGGAGTGTCTGGAGAAACCCACCATCTCCCGTGCCACGTATCGTTTGAGGCACCGAATCACTTCTAGTTTGTTTTCCTGAGCGGAGTCCCCGGAGTCGAAGGACCGTGGGTGGCGGGCAGAATCGTGCCGCAACCGCGGAAAGGGGCGCGACAGAGTAGCGTTCAGGCCAGACTGCCACCTTAGCGGCGGGATAGGCACGGTCCTTCGGCTCCGCCCCGATCCGAATCGGGGCTCCGCTCAGGAAAACATTAAAAACTTCGGTCCCCGCGTCGGTATATCATCACAGTCTTCCTGAGCACCGTGCTGACCCTGTCGAAGTGGTCCCCCGAAGAATCTCAGCTCCCGGGGGCAATTCGCACCCGAACCGGCCGTCAACGCCCCAATCCCCATATAGTCCAGAGAATCTGGCCCATTCAGTCCAGAGACATCTGGTCCAGAGAATCTGGCTCGTAAAGCTCTATTCCCGGCACCGCGAAGGCCAGCGAGAACCAGAAGGCGCGTCGAGCCGTCAGGAGCTCCAGCGTCTCGCCCTCCAGCTCGCCGCTTATCGCCGTTCCTAAAAAGTCCCACTCCGAGTTAGTCTGATCGTCGAGAATCCGGTCTCCATCGAGGCGGAAGGTCAGCGTCATGTCTCCGAGTATCCGTGAGAAGCCGTTGCCGATTGGCCCGCGCTGCTCACTGAACACCACGACCGGCCGCCCCAGAAACTCATCGTTCACGACCGCGTCCCCGAGCTGCTCGAGCGAGTACGCCTTCTCTGCGGCGCCGAATGCGATGGAAATCGTTATCTCGGACGGCCGGAGCCGGTTGTCGATGTCATCGAGCGTCGTCGGAAACGGGAACTGGAGATCGTCCAGCCTCGCCGCGTATGCGCCTCCCGCAAAGGGGTTCCTGGTGTAGTCAGGACGACGGATGATCTCCGGTTGAATTCTCGCCAGGACCCTGGTGTCAGGGTTGATCTCCTTCCACTTGCCCCACGTAATCGTCGTGGCGGCAAGAGGCCTCAGCCTGGTCCCGCTCAGCGGACCGACAATCGCCTCGGCAGCCGTCTGAAACCAGAACGAGCCGGTCTGATAGTCAAACATCACGAGGTCGTTCTCGAACAACGCGCTCGTGTTTCCGAAGAGGTACGTGGTTTTACCGATCCTCCGGTCGTAGACGACGCCGGATCCGCAGAGGGGACACCAGGTGATCAGCACCGGCACGCCGTCGATGATGTCGTTTACCAGCTCGTGGAAATTGAGCATCTTCACCGGATAGGCAAGCGCCTCGCCACCGGCCTCGTAGCCAACAACCAGATCGTCGTCGTCCATCCACTCCCCGCCGGCAGCGGACTCATAAACCGGCGTGTAGATCGGCTGGATCGCGTCCCTGAGCTGTTCGATCAACTGCGGTGACGCGTCCGGCAGCCTCACGGAGCCGCCGTTGAACGTGTCGAAGACGATCTTGGCCGGGTCGACGACGCGCTGCGTGAGGTCCAGCGGCGGCGGCGGACCGGACGGCGGCTGTGGCAGCCCACTCACCTCGCCGGCCTCGGCCGCGCCCGCGGTCGAAGCGGACGCAGTAGCGATCGGAGTCTCGGTGGCACGGGGTTCCACCGTCGCTGTCGCGGTCGGTATCGAAAGGGCCGCAGCCGTCGGCTGCACGACAGGACTGGACTCATCGCCTCCGCCGCCGCATGCGATCACGGCAAGGGACGCAAAAGCCGCCGCCGACGACAGCCATCTGGCGCGCTCTACTTTCAGGCGCCCGGAAAACAAGATGCTCGTCTGCATCGCCAACTTTTCTGAATCAGTCCCACTGGCGGCGTCGTGAAAACCGCCTTCCCTTTGGACGTAGTTCGGCCGCTTTGAGATGCAGCGCACACCATATCCAGCGCAAAAAGGGCGGCTCCGAAGAGCCGCCGTCATGCTTTGTGCCCTGATGCTTTGTACAGGGGCC
>JADFHP010000014.1 GCA_022567135.1 Chloroflexota bacterium | reverse complement strand
GCACCTCCTGTTCCTGCGCGGCATATCCGGTCCGAATACTCGGGCCAATGCGGATAACCTCGTTCTCCCATTCACCGTTCGTGACGACGTCGCGCAGCAGCGTGGTTTTGCCGCTGCCATTGGGTCCCACGATGGCCACCCGCTCGCCGCTCGTGATGTCGAAATCGACGTTCTCGAACAGCGACAGCTCGCCAAACGCCTTGCTGTAGCCCCGCACCTGCAAAACGATGTTCGCCTGCGTTCGCTCGCCCCCGAAGTCGGCGGCGATGGCAGAGACGCCCATCGTCGGCTTTTCCACGGCCTGCGACTTTTCCCGTCCAAGTTGAGACCGCCTGGCTCGAAGCCGCTTGCCGGCTGCCATACTTGGCCGGGCCCGCGCAGTTAGCTCGAGCCTCTTCACGAGTGCCTCAAGCTGCGCCAGCCGCTTCTGATTCGCCCCGTAGTCTGCCTGCTGGGCGAGCAGCTCGCGAAGCCGCGTCGCCCTGTACGCCGTATAGCCGCCCTTATAGCGGGTCACGCGCCCATCTTCCAGCGCCAGGATGCCTCCTACGACCCGGTCCAGCGTATGGCGGTTGTGAGAGACGATCAGCACCGCGCCCTTGAACTTGATGAGGAACTCTTCGAGCCACGCCAGCCCGATGAAATCGAGATGGTTGCCCGGCTCGTCCAGCACGAGGAAGTCCGGTTCGTCGAGCAGCGCGCGGGCCAGCGAGAGAACGTTCTTCTCGCCGCCGGAGAGCGACCCTATCTTCTGATTCTCTTTGCCTTGAAGGCCCAGCGAGTCGAGGATTTTCAGGGCCCTCTCCGGCCAGAGATCGGCCTCAGCGCGATCGTAGCCGTCCCGGGCTGCCTGGTACGTCTGCATCGCAGCTTCAACCTCGCCTCCGACGGCGGCTGCGAGTCTCTCCTCGCTCAATCGAAGCTCCTCGCCCAGGGCTATGTGCTCGGCAAGGAGCCAGTCCATCACCAGCTCGTTATCTTCGCCCTCGACGTACTGCGGGACGTAGCCGACTCGAATCCCCGGTGCCAGGGCTACCGTGCCCCCGACCGGTTTTTCTTGCCGCATAAGGATGCGCAGTATCGTTGTTTTGCCCGAGCCATTCGCTCCGATCAGCCCGAGTTTCTCCCCGGCGTTGATGCCGAAGGAGACTCCCGACAGGACGCTCTGTCCGCCGTAGCGTGTAGTGATGTTTTGCAGGCTGGCGACTTGCATTCGCGTATTGGGTAAATTGGCTCTGGCCCGAGCGATTCTTGCGTCCATCGTCTGCTGATTTCGGGCACGCGGCCGTGAGGAGATTAGGTCCGGTCGGGTGTTGCCACCGATTCAGCGAAGACGGCACGCGCGGCGGCAATGGTGTTCCGCCTCGTGGGGAAAACTCACGTCACGACGACAAGTTTACCTGCCGCGCGGCTCTCTTCCATCATGCGATGCGCCTCTACGACGTCCTCGAATGCGAATACCTTGAAGATATTGGGCCGGTAGTGACCCGTCTCGACGCCGGCGACGATCTTCTCCCAGATCGGCGTCCACCCTTCGGCGTTCAGCGTGTCGCTGTCGCCGAACTCGTAGGTGATGCCGCGCGGCATCTCGGGCATCGCCTTGCCCCACTCGTTGGCCAGAAGCCCGACGTGGCAGATGCGGCCGCCATCGCGGATGGCCTCGATGCTGTCCGCCACCGCGGCAACCGAGCCGACGAGCTCGAGCACGCCGTCTACACCGTCGGGGAAGAGCCCCCGCACCTGGCTCGCTATGGTTCCGGCGTCGATGACGACGTCGTCTACGCCCGCCTCCACAAGGGCCGGACGCTTCTTCTCCGAGCGCGTGGTCGCGATGACGTGGACGCCAAGATGCTTAAGAATGCTCGTCGCGGCCATGCCCGCGGCCGAGGTGCCGCCGCGGACAAGAATGCGCTGGCCCGGCTCGGCCTGGAGCACATCGAAGACGGCGAGCCACGCCGTGAACCAGGTCTCCGGCAGCGCGCCCAAAACGTCCCACGGCAGAGACGTCTCGATGGGCATTACCTGAGAGCGAGGCGCCAGGGTCATCTCAGCATAGCCCCCGTCGTAGCGACGGCCGAGGCCGCCCATCACCGCGCAAACCGTCTGGCCGGGAACGAGATCGGTTCGACCCGCGTCGAGGACCTCGCCCACGCACTCGATGCCAAGAACCCTCGGGAAGGGCGCGTCATCACCCGAGTGGCCCTGCCTCGTGTACATCTCGGAGCGGTTGAGCCCGAACGCCCGAACTCGGATCTTCACCCAGCCCTCTCGCGGCTCAGGATCCGGGAGCTCGACCATCTTCAGGGCTTCTGGCCCGCCGGGAGCCGAGACCTGGTGTGCGCGCATGGGGAATTATTCCGGAGTGGTTCTCACGATATTGGCTGCGGGCCGACGAGAGTCATGATACCCGCCTCCGAGCGCACGGTGGCCGGCACTCCGGACACACCGCTACATCGGTGAGGCCCGCTGCAACGCCCGCTCCAGCAAAACCTCAACGCTGTCGCCGTCGTCGGGGAATGTCGCTACGGCCACTGATATCGGAAGCGATATCTGTTCGTCATCCGGCAGAGTTACGGTCCGTTCGCCGAAGCTGGAAAGAATCCGACTCCCGGCTATGCCTGCGCCGTCAGAATCCGTTTCCGGCAGCAACGCCACGACCCCGAATCCGTCTCCGCTCCGACCAAGCACATCACTCTCTCGCAGGGCCACAGACAGGCCGCTGGCAAGATACTGCGCCACCGCATCAAGCGCCCCTTCGCGGTCCCGTATGCGGCTAATCGTCGACGGATCCGGCTCGATGACAGCGATGGCTGCCTTGCGTCCATAACGAGCGGACCGGGAAATCTCCATTTTCACGGCGCCTCGAAACTCGTCTGAGGTGAGAAGGCCCGTGATCCAGTCCCGGGCTGAAAGTTTCTGATACCGCTCGGTAACCTCCTCAAGATTCCGTTTGTACTCCTCCTCAAGCTGTTGCGGCACCCCGCGCACCAGGAAGACTATGCCAAGGAGGACCGCCGACGACGCGAGCATTAAGGCCCATAGAACGATAATCGCTCCAGCGTTGTCCGGATTCGCGATCAGGCCGATCAAGCCAATAACGAGGAGTCCGGCGGCCGGGTACATCGCGAACTGTATAGCTGCAAGGCGAGTACGCGCGAGCACTGTGGTGTCGCTTGAGCCGGCTTCTGTCGGCGGGGGAATATTCATATCGCCTCTCGGGGTCGCCTCTAATCAGGGCGGTGGCGAACGATCTTCTCGAGCGCCCAGAAATTTTCAAACATTTCAAATATTTGAGATATTCAAACATTCTAGGGATCAGAGAAGATGGTTGGACTCGTGCGATAACACCGGTGAAGTCGATTTCTTCAAGAGACCGCGCGCACGTTGGCGGAGGGAGTGGGATTCGAACCCACGTCCCGATGTAATCGGGAACCGGTTTTCAAGACCGGCGCATTCGTCCACTCTGCCATCCCTCCGCAGGAATGCGCTAGTTGCCCTGGTGGGCCCTTGGGTGTACTTCCCACCAACGTTGTTTACAGGCGTGAGGCCGGGGTGGCTCCGTTTATGCCGCCGTGTGGACGGTGGTAATTGTAGTAGTTGAGGGATGCTGGCAGGGCGGTGGGGCGTTCTTCGTTTGAGAGGTACTTTCGGATGTAGGCCCACTCCCTTTGCAGGATCTTGTCGAACGCTTCGGCCTCGCCGTTGGTCCGAGGCCGGTAGGGCCTGGTGCGCTTGTGTGTGATGCCCCGCAGGCCCTGGTGACGTCCCGGAGGGCGTAGCTGATGCAGTTCTTGGTCCGCCTCAGGCGGATCGGTGAGGATGCGCCCCCACTGGTAGCCAGTTTCGATTACCCTTGCGGCCTCACGTCGAGGGCACATGGATTGGGGAGTAATCGAACATCATGAGACCAAATATATTGAGGCAGAAGCTGGATGCCGGCGAGCCGACTTTGAGCACGCACATCCACAGCGTATGGCCAGCCGAGATCGAGGCCATCGGCCACACGGGATTTTATGACTACGTGGAGTTCGTGGCCGAGTACGGTCCATCGGACCTCCACGACCTCGACAACATGTGCCGCACCGCCGAGCTGTTCAACATGGGCAGCATGATCAAGATCGATCAGAGCCTCATGCCGTTCCTCGCTCAGAGGGGAATCGGCGCCGGTTATGGCAGTATCCTGTTCACCGACGTCAGGAACATGGACGAGTTGCATGACTGCATCAGGGCGGCCACGCCGGATCACCCGGATCATGGTGGGCAGTATGGCGTCGCCACCAGGCGAAACTCTTACATGGGCTACGGCGGGTCGCCGGAGTACGTCCAGTCCATTGCCGACACGGTGCTGGCCTTCATGATCGAGAAGAAGGGCGCGGTCGATAACCTGGAGGAGATCCTCGAACAGCCGAAGGTTGAGATGGTGCAGTGGGGCGGCTCCGATTTCTCGGTGAACATCGGCCACCCGGGCGAGATGAACCACCCGGAAGTGGTCGCGGCGAAGAAGAAGACGTTCGAGACGGCCATCAAGATGGGCGTGCCGCCGCGGGCCGAGATCGGCTCCGCCGACGAGACGAAGGCGTACCTGGACATGGGGGTGCGGCACTTCTCCGTGGGCACGGACATCACCATCCTCCACGCCTTCTGGAAGCGCGAAGGCGAGGGGATCGTGAAGGCGCTCGGGGGAGCGTAGGCAGACCGACGGGAGGATGGTCGGCGAATGACGGGCGGCCGCCGGTGAGGAGAAGGATCAGCCCGGTGCGATCGCCGGCCGGGCCGAGGCAGGCGCAACAACCCGTAGCCGTAGTTCAGCGCGCGGGCATTGCGGGGGATGTTGAAGGTATAGCCGCGCTCAAAAACAGGCACTCGCCTATTTGGCATTCCGGGATCTCGTGTCAGAATAGGGATAGACGCCAATCCAAAGGAGCCTGATTTCTGTCCCCTGAAGTCTGACCATGGAAGAGAAGTACGAAAATCCGCGCATCGAATACGTGATGCGCAATACACGGGTGGTACGGCCGCCTTCGCAAACGCTTGCCACCTTTGGCAGCACGGTGATCAAGTACCACATGGTCAGTGTGCCCGTTTACGCGGATCTACCGCAGGCGGGCTCGGTGGAGGAGGCCGTGATCCGCAATGGGACGGTTCGCGCCGAGCGGCCGCAGGTGGTGACTCCGTATTACCTGTCACGGACGGATGGCTTCGGCAAAAACGCTGAGGAGTTTCTCGAACAGATCACGGAGATCTACGGCGCGCACGCGCCGGGGCTTCTCTACACGTACAAGAACGAGTTCGGCAGCACTGAGATCGTCTCAGGCAATGCCGACGAGGTATCGAGCCGGATTCAGGACCGGCTGGACAAAGAAGACAAGCGGCTGGAAGCGGTAATCCGCGGCGTTGACGATCACTGGGATCTGTCGCTGTTGAAGTTCATATTCGATCTGACGAACAGGTCGGTCCAGGGCAACTTTGGCGATCTGAACTCGCGCGGCCTTCTGGACACGCGGGATGGGGCGCCACGCGACGCTCACTTACGCATCGAACGAATGCTGGAAGAGGCGCGGCGCGGCGAGCGCGACCCGTCGGAGGTCCATGCCGAGCTGGAGCGGTGGGGGCTGTTCGAGCAGTACGAGGATCGTTTCCTGGCCCTCTTCCGGCGCTAAATCCGCCCCGCGGGGCGGATTGACCGCCTCCGCGAGGTTGTCCATTTTGAGCAGTACTTGACTCTTTATAGTGCTTGCGTATGCTTGGCAGTCCGGGCGTCGATCATGCGGCACGCAAACAGCTGCTGCCTCGGGCGAGCGGGTATTCGAAGTCAGGGGAGGCATTAACAGCAATGACAATTCGATTGGGCGACAAGGTACCGAACTTCCAGCAGGACTCTACCGAGGGCGAGATCGATTTCTACGACTACCTCGGCGATAGCTGGGGCATTCTCTTTTCGCATCCGGCCGACTTCACGCCGGTTTGCACGACCGAGCTTGGCGCGGCCAGCGGCCTGAAGCCTGAGTTCGACAAGCGAAACGTGAAGCTCCTCGGGTTGAGCGTTGATTCGGTCGAAAAGCACGCTGAGTGGGCGAAGGACATCGAGGAGACGCAGGGCCACGCCCTGAACTTCCCGCTCGTCGCGGACACCGACCGGAAGGTCGCGAAGATGTACGACATGCTCGACAACAACGAGCAGGCGCCGGCGACTGTCCGGTCGGTCTTCATCGTCGACCCGAACAAGGCCCTGCGGCTATCGCTGACCTACCCGGCGGCGACGGGCCGAAACTTCGCAGAGATTCTGCGCGTCGTGGACGCCTTGCAGCTGACCGACAGCCACAAGGTGGCGACTCCGGCGAACTGGCGGGACGGCGATGACGTAGTGGTTCTCCCAACGGTTTCCGATGAGGATGCGAAGGAGATGTTCCCGAAGGGCTTCGACACCGTGAGGCCTTACCTTCGAATGACCCCTCAGCCGAATAAATAAGTCTGGATTATGAGTGAACCGGCCTCGCCGATACGGCGAGGCCGGTTCGCGTTATGCAGACGTTGCGGCTGCGGGCGGGGAGCCTGGCGATTTCGGCCGGTCAACGCGTATTGCACGTTGTTGGAGGTCGAGGCATGATTCTTCGACTTCGCTCAGAAAATCAGTAAAACGGGGGTGGGGAACGATCGTACGGCCGGGAGGGGCGAGCCCCTCCGCTACAGGGATGTGGGCCAGGAGGACGTGGCCAAGATGCCCACCGAGGGCAACTCGTCATCGTCCGCCTGAGGCGGAGCCTGCACCGATTGAATCCCCGAGAAGACGCTGTCCTGAACCTGCCGAAGGGTGCAGGCTCACCTGCCTGCCTACCACCAGATTTTTCCTTTGACCTCTTCTTCCATCTCCTTGAAGTCGCGGTCGAAGAGGCCCGTGCTCAAGTATTTCCAGCCACTGTCGGCCAGCAGGCAGACGATGTTGCCGCGCTCGATGCGCTCGGCCCAGCGGCGGGCGCCGGCGATGACGGCGCCGGAGGAGAAGCCCGCGAATACGCCCGTCCGGGCGAGGAGTTGCTGGGTCCAGTGGAATGCATCGCCCGCTTCGACCATCAAACGGGCGTCCAGCGCATCGAGGTCGAGAATGGGCGGGATGAAGCCGTGTTCGAGGCTGCGCAGGCCCTGGACGACTTCGTCGGGATGGGGCGCAATGGCCACGATTTCCACGTCCGGGTTGTGTTCTCGCAGGGCGCGGCCGACGCCCATGAGCGTTCCACCGGTGCCGAGACCCGCGACGAAGACGTCTACATCAGGCATATCGCGGATGATCTCCGGGCCGGTGGTTGCGTAGTGGGCGTCGGGATTGGCCTCGTTGCCGTACTGGTACGGCATGAAGTACGAGGGGTTTTCCTTCACTATGGTTTCGGCCACCAGAATCGATTCGTTCGTGCCTTTCGTGCCGTCCGAGAAGATCACCTCCGCGCCGTATGCCTTCAGCAGCTGGATCCTCTCGGCACTCACGCTTGCGGGCACGACTGCCTTCAGGTGGTAACCGCGCAGGCGCGCAACCATCGCAAGAGCGATGCCGGTATTGCCGCTCGTCGGCTCGACGATTACATCGCCGGGTTTGATGTGGCCAGCCTCCTCAGCGGCGAGGATCATCTGTCTGGCAATGCGGTCTTTGACGCTGCCGCTGGGGTTCGTGCCCTCCAGCTTGGCGAATATCCTGACGTCCGGATTGGGACTGAGAACGCTGACGTCAACAAGAGGAGTGTTGCCGATGGCATCGACAATATCCCTCTTGAGCATGTTCGTGTCGGAATCCGTGCGCGCTGACAAGTGCTGTTTTTCCCCTTTTGTTGCCTCACGGTTGCTGCGCTGCGGGCGCGCAACCGGCGGCTCGTGGCCGCCGGTCTGTCTCTGATGTAATCCTCTTATGTGCTTCTGTACTTCTTGGCCCATTTTCAGGCCTTATGGGAGCTACACCCCTACAGGAGCGGCCGGCGGTGCAATGCCGCAGAACTGCTCGTAGTCGATAAGTTCCGTGATAGTCGGATTATCGCCGCAGAGGGGGCACTTCGAGTTTCGCCGCACTTTCACGATGCGGAAGTCCATTGCAAGCGCGTCCAGGAGAAGCATCCGGCCCGCGAGGGGCTCGCCCTTGCCGAGGATCACTTTTATGACCTCGGTTGCCTGGATCGTTCCGATGATGCCCGGCAGCGCGCCGAGCACTCCCGCCTCGGCGCAACTGGGAACCTCGCCGGGTGGCGGCGGCTCGGGGAAGACGCAGCGATAGCAGCCCTGGCCGGGGATGTACGTGGATGCCTGGCCGTCAAACAGCAGGATGCTGCCATCGACCAGCGGCTTGCCTGCGAGGTACGAGGCATCGTTGACGAGATATCGTGTCGGGAAGTTGTCCGCGCCGTTCACGATGATGTCGTAGTTGGGGATGATATCCATGGCGTTGGTGGAGTCGATCGGCACCTCGTGGAGGATCACGTTGACGTCGGGGTTGTAGGCCTCGAGGGTTTCGCGGGCCGATATGACTTTCCGAACGCCGACGTCCTTGTTCTGGTGCAGGATCTGGCGCTGAAGGTTGCTGAGGTCGACGATATCGAAATCGACGATCCCAATGGTGCCGACGCCCGCGAGCGCAAGGTACATGGCGATCGGTGAGCCAAGGCCGCCTGCGCCCACGATCAGGACCTTTGAGCCCAGCAGCTTGCGCTGTCCGGCGCTTCCGACATCCGGCATGATGATGTGGCGGCTGTACCGTGCCACCTGCTCAGGACTCAGCGCCTGAATTTCAGCCATTTCTATATTTTCCTCGTTCACTTATCGGCCCGGCACTTTTCAGACAGGAAGCGTGGCTCCAGGGTGTTCTCAACACCGCCCGTGCCGGGATTATCCTCAATTTTATCTCTCCTCTTTAGATGCTTCACAGTGCGTCCCGGGTGGCAAGGAGAGTTGAGTGGGATTCGCCGGCGAGCGAGAAGGGAACATTCGCGGTCCGACATGATACTCCGGGCGCGGGTGCCCTGAAAGCCAGATCAGCCGGATCAGACGAGTGCGCTGGTCATTGAGGTCTGTTTCGCCGCCAGGTCCGCAACGCTCGTTTTGCTCAGCACTTCCAGCAGCAACTGCTCAACGTCGCTCCAGAGCTCGCGCTGGGAACAGGCTACGGAGAGCGTACAGTCCTCCGGCGAGTGGATGCAGTCCATGGGGGCGATGGAACGATCGAAAGCCTCGACCACTTCGGCGACTGAGATTTTTTCGGGGGCAATGGCCAGCATATGCCCGCCGCTCGGCCCACGGCGGCTGCTGACCATGCCTTCGCGCTGGAGCGAGTTGAACAACTGAACCGCGAACGCCTCGGGAATCGCCTGCCGCGCCGCGACTTCGGCGGCCGGTACCGGCCGGCCTTCCGGCTGCTGGGCGAGGTCTATCAGCATCCTCAGCCCGTAGTCGACCTTCATCGGAAATAGCATGGTCAGGGCCTGATTCGTGCGTGCTTGTTTCGCGTGGGGCAGGGTCCTTCGAGAAGTATAGCACCCAATTCGGACTGATCCGGTCAACTTTACGGGCGGAAATGGCGTTGCCATCCCGTGAGCCTGTGATACGATTTTCGGGTTGCGCGAGCGGCATTCCCGCCATTCGCATTCCCACTATCAGCTACACCCAGGTATACCCAGTAAACGCCGGGCATACGCATTCATCGTAGGAAAGTAACGCGCCGCTGAAATGGCCCGCGGGCCGTTCCCGGCCGACTAATCTGCCATCATGGATCCTGTATCACTTAAAACGTCTCCCCGTACCGCGATGCGCAAAAAGGTGAAAGCCCTTCGCAGGAGCGGCGTCACGCCCCTGCATCTCTACGGCCTGACTGGCGGGTCACTTTCACTCCAGGCGCCTTCATCGGAAGTGCGCAAGGTCATAATGGAGGCGGGCCGCACTTCTCCGGTCTATATCTCAGTTGAGGGCGAGTCGGAAGAGACGCTAAGCTTCATCCGTGACGTAGCCGTCCATCCTGTCACGGGCGAGATACAGCACGTGGACTTCCTGCGGATCCAGGCCGATCAGAGGATAGAAGTGCCGGTCAGTGTGGTGCTCGTCGGGGAGGCGCCGGCCACCATCGGTGGCGCGGCACAGATCAACCAGATCACTCGCACGCTGATGGTCCTTGCTTATCCACTGGACGCTCCGTCGGTAATCGAAGGCGACATCAGCGGCCTCGAAGAGATAGGCGACGTGCTGCGGATCAGTGACCTGAATCTGCCGACTGGCGTTGAGCCGTCAACACACGGCGAAGATGTTATCGCACGGGCTGCCAAGCAGCGGGAGATTGAAGTCTTCGAGATCGTCGGCGCCGAAGCCGTTGAAGGCGAAGAAGATGTCGAGGGCATCGAGGGCGAAGAAGGCGAAGAGGGTGCTGAGGAAGCCGAGGGAGCGGAAGCTGCCGAAGGCCAGGACGCAGCCGATGGGGATAGCGACGAGAGCAAGTAGCCCCGTCCGCTCTGCCGAAGATCGCGCCGCGTGGCTGCCCGGGGATCAAGCCCGGCCGCCTCCGCCTGCTCCACGATATCTTGATATTCGCGCGGTGAACTTGGCAGAACAATTCAGTTCACATGCACGCCCGGCGGCAGGCGAGTCCAGTACCCGAGACGGAAAGCACCGCGAAGACGATGGGTGTGACCCGACGGTTACTCCAGAGGCCACATCCATGCCGGCCAGGGGCTCCGTACAGGTAGAGTGAGTCTTATGGTCACGCTGGCGGTCGGGTTGCATCTAACGGCATAAAGGTTCCCGGCACGAATAATCGGCCGGGCATCCCCTCCAGCGTGATCCATCGGAGAATTTAATGAATAATCCAGCCCTCAAGCGCCTGATCCTCCCGATAGTCGCCATTGCGTCCCTGGCAGCGATTGCATGTTCCAGCGGAGACGGATCAAACTCGATCGTCGCCAAGGCGCCGATTGACACTGCGCCCGCAAGCGCAGCGCAGACCGACACCGACTCGACGATGACGTTCGCCAGCACGGAGGCCACCGCTCCCGAAATCGTGAGCGACGGGCCACCGTCCGCAATAGAGATCATCGACTCGTTAACGGCCCAACAGATAGTCGAGGCCGAAGAGCGAGTCATCGCGGACGTCTACGAGGACGTTCTTGATTCAACCGTCCAGATAATCGTCTTTTCGGAAAGCAGGCCGAATAATTCGCCCTTCGGCGACCCCTTCCGCGGGCCGGACGACGGCCTGACTCCTGAAGGATCAGGCTCCGGTTTCGTCTGGGACTCCAAGGGCAGAATAGTCACAAACCACCACGTTGTCGTAGGGGCGGACTCCGTCAGGGTGCTGTTTCCAGACGGCACAAACGTGGAAGCAAAAGTGCTTGGCACGGACCCGGACTCCGATCTGGCGGTGCTCGAAGTGAACTTGCCGGAGGACTATCTGAAGCCGATCAAGCTGGGTGACTCAGACGACCTCAGGCCCGGTGAAATCTCACTTGCTATCGGCGCCCCATTCGGCCGGGACTTCACCCTCACCCGCGGGATAATCAGCGCTCTCGGCAGAACAATTCAGAGCCCGCGAGGCAACTACCAGATTCCCAATGCAATCCAGACCGACGCATCGATCAATCCCGGCAATTCGGGTGGACCACTGCTCGACCGGCAGGGTCGCGTCATCGGCATCAACTCGCAGATCGAGTCCCGCAACGGCGTGAATACAGGTATCGGCTTCGCAGTCCCGATAAATCAGGCCAAGCGCGTAGTGCCGGCCCTGATCGCCGATGGCGAGTATCGGTACTCTTGGCTAGGCGTCACCGTCGGCACCCTGGGTTTCGAAGGGGCTGAGCGTCTTGGACTTCCCTCCAACACTCGCGGCGCCATTCTTGACTCCTTGATCCCAGGCGGACCCGCAGAAGACTCGGGGCTGGAATCCGGAGACATAGTCACCGCGATCAACGGCGACGCCATCCTGGACTTCGCCGACCTGATCGCTTACCTGACTACGAAGACCAGTCCCGGCGACCTGGTCGTTGCGGACGTGATTCGCGATGGCGAGACGATCCAGGTTGAGGTGGAACTGGGCACTCGGCCTCCAACCGGATAACCGGGCGGATATTCAGGAGCGTTTCGAATCCAGCAATCGGACGGAAATCCGGGCGTGTCCACGGACGAGGGCCCCATTCGCCACGCCCGGCATATTCGTACGATGCATCAGCGGTTATTTGTCCGGCATCTAATGTTTCGCGGGCTTCGATTGTGATATCTAACACAAACTGATATATACTCCCGGATGAAGATGTTCATTACCCGACGAGCCAACATGTGCACCTGCTGTTGTCCGAGCCCCGCGAGGGAGATCGGCTAGCGACGCGCGTTCGGCCGTTCGGTTTGCCCCCTCGCAACGAGTTGATGCGAGGGGGTTTTATTTTCCGGAAAATTGAAAAAGTTCAAACATGAAGGGCTGGCTCAGGCGGCCCGATAGCGAGGATTGATGACGACAACGGTGAGCAAACAGATGAGCGATCAGGAGCTGGCCACGCTCAACGAGCGGTTCGAGAGCGCCTCTCCACAGGAAATCGTGCGCTGGACGGATGGTCGTTTCGGCTCAGAACTGGTCCTGATGTCGAGCTTCGGCCTGGAAGATGTGGCTGTGTTCGACATGTTCTGGCGGATCAACCCCAGAGCCCGGGTCATGACGCTGGACACTCTGCGGCTTCCGACCGAGACCTACACGCTGATGGACCGGATCAAGGCCCGGTACGAAACAGAGATCGAGGCCTTCACGCCGGACATGGACAGCGTCCAGGAGATGGTACGCAAGGAAGGCTACAACCTCTTCTACAAGTCGATAGAAAACCGAAAGCTCTGTTGCGGCATCCGCAAGGTAGAGCCGCTGAATCGGGCCCTGAATTCGGTGGACGCCTGGATCACCGGCCTGCGGCGCGACCAGGGCATGGCGCGCGGTGAGATCAAGATCGTCGAACGCGACGAAGCGCACGGCAATTACAAGATCAGCCCGCTCGCGAACTGGGATTTCGATCAGGTTCGAGCCTATGTTGACGAGAACAGCGTTCCTTACAACGAACTGCACGATAAGGGATACCCGAGCATCGGGTGCCTGCCCTGCACGCGTGCGATCGAGCCGGGCGAGGATCTTCGCGCAGGCCGCTGGTGGTGGGAACTGGACCCGGACGCCAAGGAATGTGGCCTGCATGTCGTCGAGAAAGCCACCCGATAGGGCGATCAGCCCCAGGGAATATCAGGCCGAAGATGATGAGACGTCATGAGCCCATCAACAGCAGCACCAGAAGCTCCTGAGGAGCGTCGACAATCGCCGCCGTCTCGGCAATCGCCGCCGGAAGGCAATGAGCGGCCCGATGAAGCTGAGAATCGGAAAGGCTTCTCCGGCGCCGTGTCCGACCTGCGTAACTGGATTGCCAGGCGCCTTCCCTTCGAGCCTCCGCTTCAGTAGGCAGCCGGAACCCGGGAACACCCCGGCACAGATTGAAAGACAAGAGGGCGGCCCGTCAGGCCGCCCTGTCCGCGCCCTCATAACAAACCAATACAATCACTTCATGCCCACCTGTTGAATCCGGGTGGCCGGCTTGCTGATACGAACTCCCCACGGCATCCAGAAAAGGAACTGACTTCCAACATGATTGATCCGCATGGCGGCGTTCTGGTCGATCGCGTTTTTTCCGTCGACGAAGCATCCGATCTCAGGAAGCGGGTCTCTGAGATGCCAGTGCTCAAGCTCAACGACCGCGCGGCTTCTGACCTTAAGATGATCTCGATTGGCGCGTTCAGCCCTCTGACCGGATTCATGGACCGCGAGCAGTACGAGGGGACCGTCAGGGACGCCCACCTCCCCGGCGGCATCCCGTGGACGGTTCCGGTTACGCTCACGACCGACTCCGCAACTGCTTCGGGACTCCGTGAAGGCGATGAGATCGCGTTGCTGAACGGCGATGGGGAGCCGGCCGGCACGCTCTTGCTTGAAGAGAAGTTTGAGTATGACCGGAAGCTGGAGGCCCGGGAGGTATACCGGACCGAAGACGAAGCGCATCCGGGTGTTGCAAATGTCTATTCCCAGGGTGAGGTGATGCTGGGAGGGAGCATCCGTGCGGTGGCAGTCGAGCCCGCGGATGTCTACGCCGGCTCGGACCGGCCACCCGCCGAGACGCGCAGGATATTTGAAGAGGCAGGCTGGAACACCATTGTCGGGTTCCAGACCCGGAATCCGATTCACAGGGCACACGAGTACATCATGAAATGCGCGCTGGAGTTGGTTGACGGGCTTCTGGTGCATCCTCTCGTCGGTGAAACGAAGGCGGGGGACATTGGCGCAGAGGTGCGGATGCGGTGCTACCGGGCACTGCTCGAAGCCTACTACCCTGCTGACAGGACGCTACTGTCCGTGCTGCCCGCGTTCATGCGCTACGCAGGGCCGCGGGAGGCGATCTTCCACGCCATCATGCGCAAGAACTATGGCTGTACCCACTTCATCGTGGGCCGCGACCACGCGGGCGTGGGGGACTATTACGGGACTTACGATGCCCAGCACATTTTCCGTGAGTTTGATCCCGCGGCACTGGGTATTGCTCCGATGATGTTCGAGCACTCTTTCTACTGCAAGAGTTGCGGTGGAATGGCCACTGCAAAGACCTGCCCGCATCCCGGCGAAGACCACGTTTTTCTAAGCGGCACCAGGGTCCGGGAGATGCTGGTGGCCGGTGAGAGGCCGCCTCCGGAGTTCACACGCGCGGAGATCGCAGACATCCTGATCGAGGCGGAACAGGCTTAGCCGGCCCGCCGCGGCTGCCGAATCACGCGTCTGCCCAGCCTCCGCGGCTGCCGTGAGCCAACCGGCCCACCCGAACGGACTCTAGGGCTCATCGAGTTGGGTGCGGACGCGCGTTGGCCTGATTGATCTGACGGCAGAAACTGGATGTAGAAAGCGCGGACCAGCCACCGGATTTTTGTTAGAGCCAGTTGTAATTCAAGTGAACTCGGACACAGATTCAGAACGATTAGGCATTGCCAGCACCGGCTGGGTGCCGATACGCGCCGCGTCTCCGGCTATCCCTGACCCGGATGAAATGACGAGTGTCGAATTTTCGGCACAACAGCGTCTGCTTCGCGTAGGTTTCGCTTTGCTCGGCGCAGTCCAGTTCGCCCTAATCGGACTCGCGGTGCGAAGCGGAGCGCTGGGAATCGGTGCTGCCGTCGGGATCGCGGGTGGCACGGCGTTGATCGCCATCACGATCGCGCTCGTCTCAAGGGCGCGGCTGCGCGCGCTGAAAGAAAGGCGTGCGATCGAAGTCATCGGCAGGGCGGTTGAAGCGAGCCTCGAACCCGACTGGCTTTATGAGGCGATCGCGGAAGAGACAAGAGGGATTCTCCGTTACGACAGGTTCGTCTTATTCGCGGGATCTTTCGAGGACCAAGAACGGATTATTTACGAGCGGAACCTGTTTGACGATTCACAGAAAGAATTACCAAAACTACGCTCCGGGATCTCTGCACCGATGATTTCAGGCGGCGACTCGGTGGGCCGGCTGGTGATTTTCAGCCTCACGGACGATGCGTATACGTCCGGTGACCTGGATCTGCTGAAGCGCGTCGCGGAGGAAGTGGCGCCGGGGATATCCGATGCCCGGCGAATGAACCTGACGCGGCGAAGCACCGAGGACAAGGCGCGGATCGTGCAACTTGAATCCGAGATCGAAAAGCTCAGGGAAATCCAGCTCGACCTGGCGGCCAGCAACGAGGAATTGGAGTGGCAAACCAACCAGGTTCAGGACTCGCGCGCGAGATTGATGGACGCCCACGAGTCGGTGAGGCGCGCAATGGCTGAAGAGTTGCATGGCGGCGTGCAGACCCGGCTGTATGCCAACTGGATCAAACTGCAGGAAATTCAGGAGCGGCTTCGTGGCCGTGACGCAGAGGAGCTTGGCACAGTAATCAGGGACCTGGATGAGATTCGCGAAAACGATATCCGGCTCCTGTCGCATCGGCTCCATCCGAGCGTGATCAGGCTCGGAATCGGCCCCGGGCTGCGGTCGCTGCGTGAACACTACGAAGACGCGCTGCCTATCGATCTACAGATCTCGGAAAAGATAGGCGCGCTGGAAATGGGCGGCGTTTCAAAGATTCCGGAGAACGTGAGGCTCGGCGTCTATCGGATAGCGGAAATGGCCCTTGGCAACGTGATCAAGCATGCCAGGGCGCAGCGCTGCTCCGTGACGCTCACGCTCGAGGAAGGCAACGATCTCCATCTGACCATCACCGATGATGGTGTCGGGTTCCCGCCGGATGCGCGTGTTGCATCGGGGCTTGGCATCGCGATCATGAACGATTATGCCGACTCCCTCGGCGGTCTTCTGGCCATAACGTCGCTGCCCGGCGAGGGTACGAAGATTGAAGTGAAAATTACGTTGAACCACTGGTGGTATAAGACGCAGATTGGGGAGAATGCGGCGATCGGTACGATGGTCAACATGCACTGGGCGCCACCCGGCGAGCCTTCACCCCGGATACCAGATAATGGTGTTGTCACGGCGGAGTAGTGGTGAGGCAGTAGAGCGTCTCCGCAACCCCCGTCCCACAGGACACGCGTCCCTGTTTCGCATGAGTGCTATGCGCAGGCTCCCAGATCCAGTAGTGATAACTCGCTTTTGGCGATCAGCCTGGCGGGCTAAGTTTGAATCACTAGATTTCCATGGCACCCCCGACGGTGAGAAATGCTGAGAGTCCTCCTCGTAGACGACCAGGAACTGTTCAGAGACATGGCCCGGAGCATGTTCTCCGGTTCAGACGACTTCGAGGTAATTGCCGAGGCCGAAGATGGCATCGAGGCTGTCAATGTGTACCCGAAGCTCAATCCTGATCTGGTCCTGATGGATATGCAGATGGCCCGAATGAACGGGCTGGAGGCGACCAGAGAGATTCTCAAATGGGATCCGGATGCCCGCGTGGTGATGACGAGCATGCGGTCTGAGCCGGAATACCAGCGCCTTGCGATAGACATGGGAGCGGTGGGTTTCATTCCGAAACGCGACCTGAGCGTGGGCAGTCTGCGCGACATCCTGGGCGAAGCTGTTCGAGCGGCCGCATAAGCAGTCCGGCGATATTCGCACAAAGGCCGCCTGGCAAGGGCGGCCTTTCTTGTTCCCGCGGACCCGGTGATTCACCGCGATCTAACGCGCCCGGTCGCGAGCGAATAAGATACGTCGCCGGACGCCGCCGGGCGCCGGGGTAGAGCCGCGAATGGAGTGCCATCGGATGATCGTTGACGTACACACGCATATCCCTAGCCATCGTGATTCGATACCGCCCGACGAGATGCGCACCGAAACGACGATGCGCTCCGGCGAAGTGGTGCAGCTAACGAACACCATCGACGATTACCTGCGCGCCATCGAGCCGCTGGACAAGGCGTTCCTGTTCGGCATCGCCCAGCGGCCCTGGAAAGACTGGAACCCGTTGGAGCAATCGGGCGAT
Organism: Chloroflexota bacterium; assembly: GCA_022567135.1. Taxonomy (GTDB): domain Bacteria; phylum Chloroflexota; class Dehalococcoidia; order Lucifugimonadales; family Lucifugimonadaceae; genus UBA1151. The sequence continues at coordinate 14,450 of JADFHP010000014.1, read as the reverse complement.
TGGCCGGCGCCGCTCAACCAGAACGACGTGGCGGCCGAAGCAGCCTCTCACGCGCCGGAAAAAATCATCCCGTTCATGTCGCTTCATCCCCTCGACCCGAACGTGAACGACGAGTACGATCGCGCCGTCGGGGAGCTGGGTTGCAAGGGCATAAAGCTCGGCGCCAATTACCAGGACTTTGACCCGCTTGGGACTGAGGCGTTCCGACTGTTCGCCCGGCTGGAACACGACGGGCTTCCAATCGTGTTCCACCAGGGCACGTCGCCGTTCTGGGACGCGCCGCTGACTTATGCGCATCCGTTGACGACCGACCGCATCGCCATGGCGTTCCCGCGCCTGAAGATCGTCGTGGCGCACCTCGGCCATCCGTGGCAGATAGACTGCCTCGCGATCGTTCGCAAGCACCCCAACGTCTGGGCCGACGTCTCTGCGCAGTTCTACCGGCCCTGGTCGTTCTGGAATGCGATGCAGCTATTCCACGAGTGGGGTGTCACGAACAAGATTCTCTTTGCCTCGGACTGGCCGGTAACGCAGCCGCAGGACAATATCGACCACCTGCGCGGCCTGAACAGGTTCGCCTCGCAGCACAACCTGCCCGGCATACCGGAAGACGAGATCGAGGGAATAATCAATCGCGACGCTCTCGATATACTGGGCGTCGAGTAGCCGCCAGCGGTGTATGAATCATGATCGTAGACGTCCACACCCACCTGCCGTCGCACCCGGACTCGGTGCCTGCATCCGATGAGATAGCGATGTCCGTGCATCGGTCCGGCACGCCGGTCCGTTTCACGCAGACCGTGGCCGAGTACTTAGAAGCGATGGAGCCGGTGGACAAGGCGTTTCTCTTCGGCATTGCGCCGCGCCCGTGGGCCGGTGACGAGCGCCGAAGCCGGATTGCCGGATGGCCTGCCGATTTCAATCACAACGATGTAGCGGCCGAGGTGGCGAAGGCTGCGCCTGGCAAGATAATCCCGTTCATGTCGCTTCACCCTCTGGCCGCCGACGTGAATGACGAATATGACCGCGCCGTCGGCGACCTGGGTTGCCGGGGCATCAAGATGGGCGCGAATTACCAGGATTTCGATCCGAACGGCCCAGAGGCGTACCGGCTTTACGCACGGCTGGAGCATGATGGGATACCCATCGTGTGGCACATGGGCACATCGCCCATGGCCGATGCCCCGCTGGAGTACGCCCATCCCCTGACATTCGACAGGGTTGCGGCCTCGTTCCCGCGCTTGAAGATGGTCCTGGCGCACATGGGCCATCCCTGGCACGTCGATGCCCTATCGGTCGTCCGCAAGCATCCAAACGTGTATGCAGACATATCCGCCCAGTTCTACCGGCCGTGGTCATTCTGGAACGGCATGCGGCTCTTCCATGAGTGGGGCGTGACGGACAAGATATTCTTTGCGACGGACTGGCCGGTTGCGACGCCGGATGAGAACATGTCCGGTATCAGGAACGTGTGCAAGTTCGCTGTTGACCACGGGCTGCCGGAGATTCCGGAGCGGGTCATCGAGGAGATCATCAACCGCGACGCTGCGGCCATACTCGGCGTCGACTGATTCGCTAGTTTCGCGAGGGAGAGGGCCGTGAGCGAAATCGTTTGGCTGGGCGACCAGGATTGCCACGATGCGGAACAGGTGGGCGCCAAGGCCGCGAACATCTCTCAGATTGCCGCCGACTTCAAAGTACCCTGCGGCTTCGCGCTTTCGGTGGAGGCGTTCAGTCGGTGGTGTGAACCAGGCCGTCTGAACCAGAGCGGCAAGACCGACATCGCGAATGTCCCGGACGATTTCAAAAAGCACGTGGCAAATGCGTACCGGCAATTGGCTGAGACGGTGGGAGAAGAGACGCCCGCAGTGGCCGTTCGGTCATCAGCGACCGATGAGGACTCTTCAGGGGCGTCATTTGCCGGCCAGCACGATACCTACCTCAATATCACAGGCGAGGACGCCATAACAGCCGCCATCGTCAAATGCTGGAACTCACTGCAGAACACCGAGGCGATCGCATACCGGGAGGCGGCCGGCATCGCACTGGAGGGCGCCCGCATGGCGGTGCTGGTGCAGCACCTTGTTGCGTCCGATACTTCCGGCGTGGTGTTCAGCGCCAATCCGATCACGGGCAATCGGGACGAGGTGATGATCAATATGAGCTGGGGCCTCGGCGAGGCCATCGTCGGCGGCATGGTCACGCCGGATACGTTCACGGTCAGCAAGGGCGACTTCAAGATCACGTCCGAGAACATCGCCGAGAAGATGACGATGACCGTATCCACTCCCGACGGCACGAAAGAAGTGGACGTCCCCCGCATCATGCGGTCGGCGCCGTCGGCGAGCCCGGAGCAGGTGATCGAGGCGGCCAAAATGGCGACTGCACTCGAAGAACAGCTCGGATGGCCCGTGGACGCTGAGTTCGCCTTTCAGGGCGGGGACCTGTTCCTGCTGCAGGCGCGGCCGATTACCACGCTGTAGCCGCAGACTTTCCTTCAAAGTGCAAGGAGCGGTTGCCACCCGGCACACTGAGTCAGGCAGGAAACGTATTCGCGGCATCGTGCGATTTCTTCTATAAGGCCGGCCGACGCGAGCCGCACGGTCATCGCGATCGCATTGCCGATTCAGCTGGTGCCGGAGTCACGTCTGCTCGCCCCAACCTCACCCGCATACCGAACGACCGTGGTTGCAGCGATGTTCGCCGAGATACTTCGCGAGAGCCCGTTCGCAACGGACGTGCAACTCGATGAGTTGATCGAATCGCTGGAAGCGACATTGAGCGGGAGCTCTGTCGAGAATGCTAAAGCCGAAGAACTGCTGGGTTTGATGCGGATCGCACGTTCCCTTGGCGTGGCCGGATACGTGCCCGCCGGCGAGTAGGCCACGAACCCGAATCACCATTAGCGAATAGAAAGCGGCCCGGAATCATCCGGGCCGCTTTCCATGTCTCCGCAGTAGTAACCTGACGCACCAGCATGAGGGGCATATTTAGATCAATCACGTCTGCATATTACGGCTGGTACGTAGTTGCGGCGCTGTTTTTCATGACGTTTATCGCCGTTGGATCCCGGCAAGGGTTCGGCGTATTCGTCAAGACGTGGGAAGAAGAGTTCGACACGTCGCTCACCATGATCTCCGTTGCGGCGGCGCTCGGCTGGCTCGTAAACGGCGTCGTGCAGCCATTTTTTGGCAACTTCGCCGACCGCTTCGGCGCAAAGCCGGTCATTCTCATCAGTCTGATCGTCATGGGATTCGGAACGATCGCGATGAGTCTCATGACGAACGTCTTCATGTTGATATTTCTCTTCGGGTTCGTCGTCTCGTTCGCGTCCGGCGGGATCATGTTCACGACGACCGGGACGATCGTTGCGCGCTGGTTCAGGCGCAAGCGCGGCACCGCCATCAGCGTCCTCACCTCCGGCGGATCGGTCGGTGGTCTGCTGCTCGTTCCGTTTGCCGCGTACGTTCTCATCCTGAGCGACTGGAGAGTCTCGTGGGCCGTGATGGGGGGCCTGATACTGCTGCTTGGCCTGCCGGTCATCCTGCTGGTCGTGCGGGGTGACCCGAAAGAGCTGGGGCTGAATCCGGACGGCGACGATGAGGAGGCCAACGCTGCGAGCGTCGCGGTAGCGGACATCCGTGGCCCGCTTACGACGGAGAACTGGCGGGATTCGTTCGCCTCGCCGCCTATGTGGCAGCTATCGCTGGGATTTCTCGTATGTGGAATCACGACGGCGAGCATCGCCGTGCATTACGTTCGGTGGGCTGAAGACCAGTCAATCTCCCCGGGCACGGCGGCGCTGGCATTCGGGTTGTTGAGCGGCATCAACGCGATTGCCGTCATCGCCATCGGCTGGCTTTCAGACAAGATGCAGCGCAAGACGCTGCTCGGCATCGTGTACCTGATCCGTGCCGCGGCGTTTCTTTCGCTCATCCTGCTGCCGGGCAATATAGGGCTGTGGGTGTTCGCCGTGGTCGGCGGCGGCTCGTGGCTGGCGACGGTGCCGCTCACCACCAGCCTCACAGCGGATGTGTACGGGGTCCGCGCTCTGGGCACGCTGACGGGGCTGATCACGATGTCTCACCAGCTGGGCGGCGCCGCGGCCGTGCTGATATTCGGACTTGTCTTTGACGCTTTCGGAACGTACGACCCGGCGTTCTGGGGCGGTTTTGTAACGCTGTTATTTGCGGGCGCCATCAGCTTCTCGATTCGAGAGCGTCGGTACTCAGTGCGCTTCGTGCAGCCGGGAGACCTGGTCATCACGGCGCCGGCAAAGGCCGATTAAGCAGGCACGATGTCTACGCCACTTAGACCGATCGGACACCACGCCGAGACGATCGACCCCGATCTCTGGGACTCGATCAAGCACCAGATCGATGAGATCACCGGCCTGGACGCGGCGACCATCGTCATACTCATCGGAATTGTGATCGTCGCTCTGCCGGTGGCAGTAATCGTTCTGGCGGCGAAAAAACGTAAGGCGGACACTACTCGAAATCGGACGCCTTGAGCACGCCATTCAGACCCTGGAGAAGCTCCATCGTCTCTTCGACGTACGGTTCCTCGACCATGAGCGAAGCGCTGAGGGCGACATTGCCGGGGCCGTAGAAGACACTCTCGGCCCCTGCACCGGAGAGGGTGAACGGGATCCGGCTGTCACGCAGGATGTCCTGCGCGATGGCAAGCGAAGCGGGGTCAGACATCGACATGACCCTGACAAAGTTCTTTGGCGCCATTTAATCCACTGGCCTTTCGCTAATCCGACGGCTTCACACGCCCTGTATGATCGGCGACGCGGGACGGGCGGGGCAAGCCGCCGCCCCTACAAGAAATCCCAACCCAACGCGGGCAGCTCGCTCCCGACCCGGCCGACAACGCCAGAATCCTCCCGGTAGCAGAGGGGCTCGCCCCTCCCGCGGGTTGCACGCAATCCAACGTTGCATGCGGGGCAAGCCCCGCGGCTACCAAATCCCGTTGCAGTCCAGAGAATCTGGTCACCTGCTCCAGGTGAAGAACTCTGAGACTTCGCCGAGCAGCCGGTCCAGCTCTGCGCTGTCGGTGGCGTCCATGTAGCGGCCTCCGGGGACTCGCATGGTCGGGGAATCGATCACGCCGCGACGATGCAGGACGTTTTTGTATACGGCCACGCCGAAGGCGTTCTCGAACAGGAGCATTGGGGCCATCTTGTTGTAGATACGTATCGACTCGGCCTCATCGCCTCGCTCCAGGGCGGTCCAGAGGGCGGCGTGGACGTCCGGCATGTGGCAGCCGGGCATGGTGCCGCATGCGCCGCGGCGGTACTCGTCCAGGAGATAGCGGCCGCCCATGCCGCCCATCACGCCGAGAAGCGATTCGCCTGCGGCCTCGAACTCGGCGGTGATCGCCTGGCCGGGGGGCATCGTCTCTTCTTTGATGTACTGGATAGAGTCGACCTCTTTCAGAAGCCGGACCATGACGTCGAGCGGCACTTTTTGCCCCGCGGGCGGGTCGTGGTTCTGGATGAATACCGGTAGCTCTACGCCCTCGCCCAGGATGCGGTAGTACTCCTCCATGCCTGCCGGGGAGGTCGGCCTCGAAGTCGGGGGAAGCGCCATCAGGGCGTTTGCGCCGGCCTCCTGCGCCTTCAGCGCAAGCTCGAGGGCGTGCTGCGGCGATACTCCCGAGATGCCTGCGACGAGCGGCAGGGCTCCGGCGTTCGCGTCGACGCCTGCCTTGATGACGGCGATTCGCTCGGAGTCGGAGAGCGTGAAGAACTCGCTGGCGTTCACCGGCATGACGATTCCGTGCGAGCCGGTTGCGATGCAGTACTCGACGCAGCGGGCGACGCCCTTGAAGTCGATGGACCCGTCTTCGTGAAACGCGGTGACCGGTATTGCGAATACGCCCCTGAATTTCGTTCGTGAGCGAATGAGTTCAGCGTCGGAAATCGCCACCAGCCAGCTCCCCTTAAGTATGTCGCGGCCGCGAAGTGCGAGGCCGGTACGCGACTTTACCGCAGAGGGCGGCCGGACGGGAACGACTGCGCCGGGTACAATCCGGCGCACCCAAACGCGACAACCCGGCGCGACCACCCGGATGAGAGGCCTCCCAATATGCCAGATTCGACCCCACAATCCATGAAGGGCGCGTTGCACGACGCCGGCGATCTCATGGAATTGCGAGACGATCTGCCGATGCCGGAGCAGTTCCCCGGCTCCGCGCTCATACGCGTGCGGCGCACGGGAATATGCGGCTCCGACCTGCATATGAACAACGAGCGGACCGAGCCGCAGACGATGCCCGGTGGTCATGAAGTAGCCGGGGAGGTCGTCGAGGTGCCGGCTGGCGAGACGCGAATCGCCGTCGGCGACAGGGTGGCAGTCGAAACCATCGGCTCCGGCAAGGCGTGCAACGAGTGCTGGTACTGCAATATGGGCCAGTACCGGCACTGTACCGACAAGTCGGACGACACAGGCGGCGGCTTTGCCGAATACATGACTCGAAAGCCGGGCGGGCTGTACAAGCTGCCTGATGAGATGAGCTGGACGGACGGCGCCCTGGTCGAGCCGCTGGCCGTCTCGGTTCACGCCGTTCGCTGGGGCGGCATGGCGCCCGGCGACACGGTCGCTGTAGTGGGCTCGGCCACGATTGGGCTCGCGGCAATCGCGGCGGCGCGCCAGCTCGGAGCGGGCAGGATCATCGCATCGGCGCGTTACGAACAGCAGGCGACGGCCGCGGCTCGGCTCGGGGCTGATGTGGTGGTTGGCTCCGAACCCGGCGAGCTGGAAGAGGCGGCCCGGGAAGCTACCGACGGCCGCGGCGCTGACATGGTCTTCGAGTCGATAGGCGGCAATACGGCGGATACGCTCGTCCAGGCGATGGACACGTGCCGCATGCAGGGCAAGATCGTCGTGATCGGCGGGTTCAGGAAGCCGGTTGAGTTCGACTTTCTTGCGCCAATGCTCAACGAGCAGTCGATACTGCTCTCATCCTGTTACGGCATCGTCGACGGCCACCACGATTACGAAGTATCGATAGACATCCTCGCAAGCGGCCGCGTGCCGTTCCACGAAATCGTGACCCACAACGTGCCGTTGAGCGATATTCAGACGGGTTTCGAGACGGCGTATGACAAGTCCACCGGGTCGATAAAGGTCCACGTCGAGATCTGAGTGATCGGATAGGCGTGGATGCCCTGGCTCCGGGAGTTGATGAGCCGATTGGCTCATCGATGAGCCAGCAGGTTAGCCATCCGTGATACGTGATGCACATCAATCGCGGCGCCGTACTGGCAGCATTGCAATCAGCAGGGGTAGCGAACCGGCACGGCAATGCAGGTGAGAGTGCACGTCATGCCGCCAGTGCAAAAGATTGGAAGACCGGATTCATGATTGCTCAGACCACCGAGCGAATTGACACGCCCCGCCGGGCGATAAGCCCGAAGGCTGTTTTTGCTGCCATGGCCATAATCGTTGCCGGCGTCGCAGCGACTGTTTCCGCCGTTATTTTTGGCGGCGCCACATCCCTCAGCCCTTATGAAACGGAGCTGACTCCGCTCGTCGCCCAACACAACGCTGTTGTGGGACAGTGGAACGAATTTCTACGTGACTACAACGGCATAGGCCTTGCGGATCCTGAGGCGTTTGACGCCCGGGCCGCCGACGGGCTGGCGCTGGTGAACCGGCTGGCCACGGAGTCTCAGGGAGTAATTCTGGCCTGGGACAAGGTTGAGGCCCCCCCCGACATGGTCGCGGCCCACAGGTTCGCCGGCGCCGCCATGCGGGAAACACAGGATGGCTTCATTGAGCTCAGTACTTACTTCTCGAACATCGTGAAGTATGGCATCGCATTTGACGATGAGTTGAGGGCCGGCACATCACGGCTCGAAGCTGCTTCCTTGCTCTGGAGGCAGGCGAGGGAGGCGGCCGAACCGGCCAACTGAGGCCTCTTTTTGTAACGGGTCTATCTAACGGGTACCCGGGCACGGACCTCTCACTAGCGATTGCCCGGCACCCAATCCGGTCGTAAACGGCGGGCTTCAGGCCCGCCGTTTACTTTTCTGCGGCTCTCCTGCGCGAGCATTCTCCAGTAACGTTTGGGCACAGGTATAAAATTGCGCCCGCTTCGACTGACGATAACCCCGGCGGCGCAGCAGGAGACTCATGAGCAACGTCACTATCCGCGATATCCGCGTCATTCTCACCGAGCCGGATGACATCCGGCTGGTCATCGTGAAGATTGAGACCAGCGAGCCGGAACTGTACGGACTCGGCTGTGCGACGTTTACACAGCGGCCGAGCGCGGTCGTGGCGGCGGTTGAGGACTATCTGCGGCCATTTCTCATCGGCAAAGACGTGGCCGACATCGAGGACATCTGGCAGTCATCCTACGTATCTTCCTACTGGCGTAACGGGCCGGTGCTGAACAACGCCCTGAGCGGGGTTGATCAGGCGCTCTGGGACATCAAGGGCAAGATGGCGGGCATGCCGCTCTATGACCTGCTGGGCGGCAAGGCCCGGGATGCTGCCGGGGTCTACGTCCACGCGTCTGGACCGGACCCGGTCGCGGTCGAAGACATGGTCCACTCGTTTCTGGAGCAGGGATTCCACTATATTCGTATACAGACGCAGACACCGGGATTGAGCTCCAATTACGGGACCGGCCGCGGTCTCACCGAAGCCGATCTCGAGTACGGCAGGGGAGAAGGCACTGCCGGGCCGGCCAAGCCGTTCAGCGGCCCCCGCTGGGTCACCAGCCGTCTCCGAGAGTACGACTCAAATAAGCGGTACGCCCATCCCGGCGGCATATTCGAGCCGAAGCCATACATACGATCGGCGATTGAACTGTTCGACCACATCCGAAACAAAGTGGGCTGGAATTTTGAGATTCTCCACGACGTCCATGAGCGGATCCCACCGATATTGGGCGTCAAGTTCGCCAAGGACGTTGAGCAGTTCGATCTGTTTTTCCTCGAGGATCTGTTCTCACCGGAGGACAACGACTACTTCAGGATGGTTCGCGAGCAGTGTGCCACCCCGTTGGCAATGGGCGAGTTGTACAACAATCCGCACGAGATTATTCCGATGGTGAAGGACCGTCTCATCGACTTCATGCGGGTGCACATGTCGCAGATCGGCGGCATTACGCCGGGCAAGAAGTTGGCGGCCCTGTGCGAGGCGTTCAGCGTGCGCACGGCGTGGCACGGCCCCGGCGATACGTCTCCGGTCGGCCACGCGGCCAATCTGGCGCTTGATCTGAATGCATGGAACTTCGGCATCCAGGAGTACGCCATCTTCAGGGAGCGGACTCAGGAGGTCTTCCCGGGCTGCCCGGAGGTGAGGGACGGCCACATGTGGGGGAATGGCAAACCGGGCCTCGGTATCGACATCGATGAGGAACTCGCAGCGAAATTCCCGTTCAGAGAGAGGGAGTTCGGCGGTGCCTGGGATACCGTGAGAAGGGCCGATGGGACCATGGTGAAGCCGTAGCGGCCCGCGCCGGTATGATGGTGTAGGCTCCGTTCGCTCTTATGAAAATTTCAGGCCCGGAAAATGACTGAACCGGAAGTGATCCTCAGCCAGGTACGCCCGCTCCTAACGGGACCGGTTCTCTGTGACATCGCGGCCCGTGATCCGGCCTCCGGTAAGTGGAACCTGATCGGTATTTTCAACCAGGTCGCAGCCGCGAGGTTCCCAACTCAGCGGCCTCTTTCCGTATACCTGAAACTGGCGGACGCCGTGGGCATGTACCAGCTGGAGATCAGGTATGTTCAGGTCAGGACCGGAGAGCAGCTGGCGCTCGCGACCGCGAATCTGGAGATTACGGACCGTCTGGCCTCTCAGGACGTGGGTGTCGCCTTCCCGCGAGTGCCAATTCCGGCGGAGGGGAAGTACGAGTTCCAGATCTGGGCCAACGGAATGCATCTTGGCGCCGGCACGTTCACCGCGTCATATATTGGCGGGAGATCGGACGCTGAGCCGGGGGGCGGGCCGGACGACGGTGAGCTGTAGTCCCCGCCTCGCACGCGCATCGTATTTGCCGCAGTCGCACCTAAGTAGTACTGGCGTGCTTATACGCATCGAGCACGGCAATCACGCTGAAACCCTCTACCCCTCTTCACGCAGGAACGCCGCCCTGCCGGGCACCCGGCAGGGCGGCGTTTCAATTTCCGTTCTTCTTTCCGGCATTCTGGCTTTCTAGCATTCCGGCAACTGGGATTCGGCGCCCTGCGATCTCTCCCCTCGGTCTATCATTGCGCCTGCAGCTACGGGAAGGAGGCGGGCAGGATGGAAACGTTCGATGCTGTGAAGACCAGGCTCACGGTGCGGTCGTTCAAGCCGGACCCGGTGCCGGCGGCGGTGCTGGGAAGGATACTGGAGGCAGCCCGAGTGGCGCCGTCCTCCCGCAACCTTCAGCCCTGGCACTTCATCGTCGTGCAGGACAGCGCTACTCTCAGGGAGATCGGTAACATCGCGACGAGCGGCAAGTTCGTCGCCGACGCTCCTCTGGCGATAGCGATCGCCACCGACAACGCGGACCGGCCGGACCTCGATTCCGGCCGGGCGTTGCAACAGATGGAGCTTGTCGCCTGGGACGAGGGGCTTGGCACATGCTTCGTGGGCCTGCGGGATGAAGCGCAAAACGCGAAGATAAAAAACCTGCTCGGCATTCCCGCCGGTTTCGATCTGATCACCGTGCTGCCATTCGGCTATCGCACGGACGACGTTGGCGTGAGCGGCTCGAAAAAGAATCGGAAAGCGCTATCCGAGATCGCGCATAGCGAGAAGTTCGGCGTGCCGTACGGCGGCTAAACACCGTTGACCACGACCGCGACAAGAGGCACGAGGGAGAGAAACTTTGGAGTCCAGAGACGTTTTGATAGATGCGTATACGAGGATCCAGGAAGTTGCCCACACATCGGCTGAGGGGCTGGATACGGAGGGCCTTGCCTACAGGCCGGAGGCGGACGCGAACTCGATTGCATGGCTGGTATGGCACCTGACGAGAGGCCAGGACTCGCAGATAGCGCCGATTGCCGGCGTGGAGCAGGCGTGGTCCACGGGCGACTGGCCTGAGAAGCTTGGCCTCGATCCGGCGCTGTCCAACACGGGGTACGGGTACACGTCAGAGCAGGTTGCGGCGGTCCGGCCGGCCAGCGCGGACGCGCTTCTCGGATATCTCGATTTCGTCTCTGACCGAACGAGGGAGTATCTGCAAACGGTCAACGCATCTGAGCTTGACCGGATCATCGACTCGTCGTACGACCCGCCGGTGTCTGTTGGTGTGCGGCTGGTGAGCATCATCAGCGACAATATCCAGCACGCCGGACAGGCGCGATTCGTCCGCGGGATTTACGATCGCGTGAGCGAGGCCGGCTAGGATAAGCCGGCCTGGCGCGACTGCGCCCGACCCGCTACATCCCTATTCCAGGAAGTCGCGTAGCTTGCGGCTTCGGGTGGGATGCCGCAATTTCCGCAACGCCTTCGCCTCGATCTGGCGTATGCGCTCGCGTGTGACGCTGAACTCCCGCCCGACCTCTTCCAGCGTCCGGCTGCGCCCATCCTGCAGGCCGAATCGAAGTTGCAGGACGCGGCGCTCGCGCTCGCTCAGCGTGCCAAGGACGTCGTCCACCTGCTCTTTCAGGAGCTGGTAGGAAGCGGCCTCGGCGGGCGCCAGGGCGTTAGTGTCGGGAATGAAGTCGCCCAGGTGGGAGTCGCCTTCTTCGCCAATCGGCGTTTCCAACGACACGGGCTGCTGCGAGATCTTGAGAATTTCACGCACGCGGTCGGCCGTGATCTCCATCGCCTTGCCAATCTCATCTGAGGTTGGCTCGCGCCCATGTTCCTGCACCAGCCTGCGGCTGACCCGTAGCAACTTGTTGATCGACTCAACCATGTGGACTGGGACGCGGATTGTGCGCGCCTGGTCGGCAATGGCGCGGGTGCTGGCCTGCCTGATCCACCACGTGGCGTATGTGGAGAATTTGTAGCCCTTTCGGAACTCGAACTTCTCAACGCCGCGGATCAGGCCGATGTTGCCCTCCTGGATCAGATCGAGCAGCGACATGCCGCGGCCGATGTACTTCTTGGCCACGGAGACGACCAGCCTGAGGTTGGCCTCCGCCAGATGCCGCTGTGACTTCTCGCTCTCTTCCCTGACACGCGCCAGGTGGGAGTTGAACAGGACTTCGTACATGTCCAGATTCTTGATGGTCTCCCCGTTGCGGATGAGCCTTGCGACACCCTTTAGCCTGGGGTCCTTGCGGAGCGCCGTCTTCACCTCAGGAGGCACGAGCCTGGAGAGGACCGACAGGTCTACGATGTGCGGCTGGACCTCTTCGAGCTCTATCGAGAGAGCATCGGAAAGATAGGCGATGAACTCTTCCTTATCGGGGCCGTCGATCAACTTCCTGATCTCGGGCTCAATCATGATCTTGTTGAGCGTCATATCGCCGGGAATGCCAAGGTACCTGGCCGTAGCCTCGGCTGTGGCGTGCTCGAGGCTCAAGCGCCTGAGAATTTCCCGGATTGTCACGCTGGCCGATGGCCTGCGGTCATCGTCGCCCTTTATCTCGTCCTCGATCTGATTGAGGTGTTTCTCGAGTTCAATCGCCCGTGAAAGAACACGCTCGTCCTCGGCGGTCAGAAGATCGACGCGGCCGATCTCCCGCAGGTACATGCGGACGGGGTCGTCGGTGAGTTCGGTCTCCGGCTGCTGATCTCCCCACTCCTCGGCACGGTTGGCTTCGTTCTGGGCGGCCCGTCCGGCCTCCCACTGGTCGAGGTCGGAGGCGCTGAGCATGGTGGGCGCAGGCGCCAATTCCGTGGCGGCTTCGGTGTCATCGTCCTCGAAGCCCTCGCTGGGGCGGCGGGCGAACTGGATGACATTGCCATCTTCGGCAAGGTCTTCCGCGACTATGGTGTCGTCTTCTTTGACCCGTTTTCTTCGTGGCATAAGCTGGTGTTGCCTCTCGATATGCTTCAAAGTCGCCCAATATTGTCGGCCGCCCCGGTCTCATCGAGTCCCTGTTCATCAATACGGGTAGGCAACCCGGACAGGTCATTCCCAGACGGGAAATGCAGGCATTTCAGGGACTGGTCTCCCACCGGCGGATTATTCGGCGATGGGAAGGGCCGGCGCGCGATCTGGTCGCCACACCGCTGCCCGGCGGCGGCATCAGATCGCTCAACCGGTTAATTATATCCGAGGTGTCGAGCACGCGCTGAGGGCGGATGGACAGTTTGGGCGGGCGGGTATGATCGGGCAGAATACGATCGGCGCTCAGGACGATCGGTCCTGGCGCGAAATGGAGCGGGAGACGGGACTCGAACCCGCGACCTTCTGCTTGGGAATGAAAGGCTGAATCGCGTTGGCGGACCCTGAAGACCAGACAGGTGATGGCAAGCCCAAGAAGCCCTGTGATCACGAAGACTGCACGTCGAGCCTGGACGACCGCGTGGCGGGCAGACTGTTTACGGTTATCGGCCTGACGTCCCACCGCCGCTTCACGCACGGAATCGGCCTCAGTGGCCATATTCGTCTTGAGGGACAGGACCGGGAAGAGCTAAGGGTGGCACCGGCAAAGGTGGGGCAAGCGAAGGGGGCCGCCGGCGAATCGGCACCGACGAACACACGAGCCGCGAGTACCGGGAGCGCAAAGATGGATCCGAAACAGCAGGACGAGGGCGCGCTCGCGGCGACGGTCGCTGAGGTCTCTCGAAAGGTCGACGGCCTTGTCGGGCTGAAGGCGGAACTCGAGCAGCTGAAGGCTGACAAGGCTCACGTTGTCGGGCTCTGCGATTCGGGCGAGTGTTCTGTCTGCAAGGGCCAGGCTCAGGCGATACACCAGCACGGTCGATCAACGATGTCACAGGATCTCGCGGCCGCGATGGCATGGAAGGGCCTGGATGCCGATGGCGTAGTCGACGCCTACGAAGAGTGGGAGAAGGCGGGCAAGCCGGATCCGACGGAAGGTGCGCCGACTGCGCAGGAGCCCGAGCTCGTAATTTTGGAGAGCTGATATGCCGCGACGACCGAACTCCGGAAAGCCGCCCGACGAGCCGGAAGATCAGGGCGGAGACGATTCCGGCAAAGAGCGGGAAAACGGGTCGGATTTCAGCGATCGCGTTAAGGGGCTTGTGGCAGGGCAGTTCCTGAGTTTCTGGCGCGATGAGGCGCTGCCTGAGATTGTTGGGAAGATTAACGACGCGGCGGCCAAGCTCGACACGAAATTTACCGAGGCGGCGGTTGAACGTGACAGGAAATTCACGGAGAAGCTGGCCGAGATCCGGGGCGAGCTGGACAATCGCTATCAGCAGACCCCGACAGCCGAAGCCGTGGCGCGGCGGTCCCTTGAATTGATACGGGAAGAGTCCGCAAAGTCCGAATCACAGGAGGTAGACGGTGTCCGGGCCCGGATGGAGCAAGTGCAGGCCGAGGAACCGGCGCCGCCGGTGGATCCGCAGCAG
>JADFHP010000104.1 GCA_022567135.1 Chloroflexota bacterium | reverse complement strand
TTCTCGGTCGTCAACGCCGAGCCGCGGGATGACGGGAACATGCTGGTGAGGCTTATATACCGGCCTTCCGGGAACTTCTCTGGGCGGCCGGGCGCAGAACTGATTCTCATCGCTCCGAATGCGGACGTCATCGAGCGAACGCAGATTCACGCGCCGCGCGAGAATTTTCCGTGGGTGCTTGGGATTACGGCTGTTGCCGTATTGCTCGCGGCGCCGATCCTCATCTGGCTCGTCCTCACCCAGGACGATCGCAATGTCGACCCGCTCTACGTCGCCGGCAGAATCCTCTACATGCGGCTCGAAGAGCCGAAGCTAGTTCCGGCCATCCACTATCAGAACCCGGACACCGCCGGCAATCTGACGAACTGGGAGATACTTCCCCAGAACCCGGATAACGTGCTCGCGATGGTAAAAACCACGCTGATCAACGACAAGACTGCGCACGCGGTCGTGGTAATCGATGAGAACGCTGCAATCCTTATGACGGACGACGGCCGGTCTTTCAGGCCGATCAATATTTTGACGGAGAGCAAACCGATCACCACGATTGATAACTCGTTGTTGCAGAGTACGTTCGTTGGCCTCTGGAACACGGTCTCGATCAGGAAGAAAGAGAACGTGATCGGCTGGATGGTTTTCGAGGTTCCCCGGGGATCGGAGTTCAGGGAGTTCCGCTGGACGGCTTCTGACACGATCACAGTCAGGTTTGGAAAATAGCCCGGACCCGCACGGGGATCCCGCTATTTCCGGGGCTGTCATCCGGCATCTTCAGACAGGTCGCACCGAGTCTTCGACAGGCAAGGGGTGGCTGTTGCGGCAAGCGCCGCTAGAATGGCTCCAAGATGGCGAAGCGCACGCGAATCCCGCCCGGCCGCCGTCAGTATCTTGAGGCCAAACGCCAGTATCCTGACGCGCTCCTGTTGTTCCGCATGGGCGACTTCTATGAGACATTCGACGAGGATGCCCGCACGATGGCGCGCGTCCTGGACATCGCGCTGACGAAACGGGACGTCGGGGGCGGCCGGAAAGCTCCGCTGGCGGGCATCCCGCACCATGCCCTGGACAGATACCTCGGGCGGCTGGTAAAAGCCGGCCTGAAGATCGCGATCTGTGAACAGACCAGTGACCCCGCAGCGAGCAAGGGCGTAGTCGATCGCGCCGTCGTGCGTATCGTCACACCGGGCACCGTTCTGGAGCCGGAGTTGCTCGATGAGGGCCGGAATAACTACCTCGCCGCGCTGGTGGTAGAGGATGAGACGGCCGGGCTTGCCTTCGTAGACATAACCACGAGCGAGTTCCGAGGGGGCCAGCTTCCGGTCGCCGCCGCCCTGGATGAGCTCAGCGTTCTGGAGCCTACGGAGATCCTGGTCAACGACCGCGCCCGGGCGATCTTGAGCGAGCGTTCGGCAGACGGACCGGTCATTCGTAATATTCCTCCCGGCGGCATGGACGCTCAACTGGCCGGAGAAACGCTCAGACGGCACTTCGACTCCGCCACGCTGGAGCCGTATGGTCTGGCGGACAGGCCACTCGCCATCGTGGCAGCGGGAGCGGTCCTCGGCTACCTGAGCGACAGCCAGCTTGGCGATCTGCCGCAGATAACGACCTTCTCATCGATAGACAGCGCCAGCCATATGGTCCTGGACCAGCGCGCTCTGAGGGACCTGGAGGTGCTGGAGCCGGTTGCCTCGGGAAGCGACAGCCCGACGTTGCTCTCCGTCTTCGACCGCACGCGCACGCCCATGGGGCGGCGCACGATCAGGACGTGGCTCGTGCGGCCTCTGATCGATCTCGAGGAGATCAGGCTTCGCCATGAGATGGTCGAATCGCTGGTAGATGACGGAACTCTGCGGGGAAGCCTGCGCGGCCTGCTGGCGCAGATGCCGGACCTGGAACGGCTGACTAATCGCGCCCGCAGCTACGCGGCCAATCCTCGCGATCTGTCATCGATGGCGACGGGCCTGGACCAGCTCCCCGCCATCAGGGAGGCGCTCGGCGGGATAGACGCGTTCGCAGGGCTCATCACCGGCCTGGAAGACTGCACGGACGTGGTGGAGGTCGTTCATGCGGCCTTGCAGGACGAGCCGTCTCTCGCGGCCGGAGATGGCGCCGTCATCCGCGAGGGATTCGACGCCGAGCTGGACGAAGTCCGGACGCTTGCCGGCGATGCCCGCGGCCGCATCGCGCAGGTGGAGGCGGATCTTCGTGAGTCCACGGGCATAAAGTCCCTGAAGGTCAGCTACAACAGAGTGTTTGGCTATTTCATCGAGGTCTCGAGGTCTAATCTCGACAAAATCCCCGACGATTTCGAACGTCGCCAGACCCTGGTGAACGCAGAACGATTCATCACGCCGGGCCTGAAAGACCTTGAGTCCAGGATTCTCACCGCCCGGGACCGCATCTCCGAGATCGAACGCTCGCTGTTCAGGCGCGTGACACACGAAGTGGCGGCACGCGGCGAAAAGATCATGCGCACGGCGGCCGCGATCGCCCGGATCGACGTGCTCTCAACGTTTGCCGAGGTTGCGGCGGCCGACGGATACGTGCGGCCGGTCATGGACGAGAGTGACTCGATCGTTATCGTCGGCGGCAGGCACCCGGTGGTTGAGAAATCGCTCGGCGCTGGAAAATTCGTCGGCAACGATCTGCATCTCTCCAGCGGAGACCGCCAGCTCGCCATCGTCACCGGCCCCAACATGTCGGGGAAATCGACTTACATCAGGCAGGCAGGCCTCCTGGTTCTGATGGCGCAGGCCGGCGCATTCGTCCCCGCCGACAGTGCTCATTTCGGCATTACAGACAGGGTATTTACCCGCTGCAATCTCTCCGACGACATAGCGCGCGGCAGATCGACCTTTCTCGTCGAGATGGAGGAGACCGCGACTATCCTGCATCAGGCTACCCGGAAGTCACTGGTGATACTGGATGAGATCGGCCGTGGCACGAGCACCTATGACGGGCTGGCGATCGCACGGGCTGTCGCCGAGCATATTCACAGTGCCCCGGGGTTGGGCTGCAAGACGCTGTTCGCCACCCACTATCACGAGATGACCGCGCTTGCCGACTCCCTCCCACGTGCTATCAATCTGCAGGTGGCCGTCGCCGAGGAGAATGGGGACGTCGTGTTTCTCCACCGGATTCTGGAGGGCGGGGCGGACAGGAGCTACGGCGTCTACGTCGGCCGGCTCGCGGGGCTTCCCCAGCCGGTAATAGCGCGTGCCTGGGAACTTCTGGCGGAACTCGAGGCCGGTTCGCCCGGTGCCACCGGGGGCAGCCGGGCCAACGGCGCATCGACTGTAATCGGCCAGCAGTTGTCTTTGCTGCCGCCGGACAGCGCGTTGCGCGAGGCCATCCAGGGCCTCAACATTTCAGAGATGACTCCACTGGAAGCGATCACAAAGCTGTACGAGCTGCAGCAGGAATCGAAGGACGATGGGTAGCGTCTGTTGCTGATCGGACTGCTCATCTCGGCGGGCGCCGGGCTTCTCATAGGTCCGATCGTGAACATCGCTATAGACCGGCTTCCACCGGTCGGTGACGGGGAGGACGACCGCTGGATCCCGACGGTGCGCGGCCGCCGCCGGTCGCAGCGGGTTCCCGATGCGGCGCCGGACCCGATAGCGCTGCTATTCGCGCCGATCATAGGAGTGCTCGCGTTCAAGGGGCAGGGCCGCTCGCGCAAGGGCCTTTCGATTCGCAGGCCGCTGGTCGATCTGGCGCTCGCCGGGCTGTTCGCCCTTTCCTGGGCGCAGTTCGAGGGTGACTGGTTCAGGTTCATCGCTGTGTGTGTATTCGCGACGGCCATATTCGCCCTTGGCGTGATGGACCTCGAGACGACTTATCTGCCGGACCTGGCGACATATCCGACCGCGCTGGCGGCGCTGATCGTTTCGCCGTTCTGGCCACAGCTTGATCCCTGGGACGGCGCCAGCGGCGCTGCTGCAGGACTGGCGGTCTTCTTTCCGTTCGCCTGGTACGGATCGCGGTCCGGCAGGGACATAATGGGCTGGGGCGACGTCAAGTTCGGCGGCATGCTGGGGGCGGTGCTCGGACTGCAGATGGTGATCACAGGCCTCTATCTCGGGATACTGGCCGGCGGCATTGCTGCGGTGGCCGTGCTCCTGGTTCGCGGCAGGGATCGACGGCCAAAGGTGCTGCCGTACGGGACGTTTCTCGCTCTCGGTGGGCTTGCGGTGCTCTATTTCGGCAGGGAGATCCTGGATTGGGCCGGCGATACACTCATTACTTAGTGGCCAAGACTATTCAGGACGGTAACGGCAGTTGAACCTCGTACATCACGTTCTGGGCTCGTTCGACACCAACGTTTATGTGCTGGCAGACGATGAGACGTCCGAGACGCTTGTCGTCGATCCGGGGGCCGATTGTGAGCGCCTAGCCGAGGACCTGAAGCTGGCCGGCCTGAACCTGAAATATATTGCCGTGACCCATGGCCACGGCGACCACACCGGCGCCGTGGCGACCCTGAAGAACGCGTGTGGCGGCGAGTTTGTCGCACATAGCGGCGATCGCGGCCAGATCGAAATTCCTCCTCCCTGGCTCACGACGATGATGCCGGGCTTCATCGACCCGCCACCCATCGACCGATTCGTTGAAGATGGCGACGTATTGCATCTGGGCAATCTATCGATCACGGTAATCGCCACGCCGGGCCACACGCCCGGAAGCGTCTGCTATCTGCACGAAGGCGTCGTCTTCACGGGCGATACGCTGTTCCAGGGAAGCGTTGGGCGCCATGACCTGCCGGGCGGCGACGGAGACCTCGAGATCAGGAGCATCAAGACCCGGCTGCTGACGCTGCCGGCCGAAACAAAAGTGTTGCCGGGCCACGGGCCGGCGAGCAGCATCGGCGAAGAAGCGAGTTCAAACCCGTTCTTGCGTTGAGATAATGAAACGGCCCCGGAATGCCTCCGGGGCCATTTGTCGTTCCGGGTTGCCGGCCGGGCTAACCGCCCGCACGCTCCACGGCGCTCGTAATGGCGTTCTCGGCCATCACTTTCGCCAGGTGCTCCCGGTATTCAGCGGAGGCGTGGATGTCGTCCGTGACATCGCCCGCCAGCTCCACGGCTGCTCGGTCCGAGGCTCTCCGGATTACCGAGGCCGTCGGCTCTTTGCCCTTGAGGATGCGCTCCGTGCGCTTCGCCCTCGTGGCCTTCGAGCCGACGCCCGTCACGGCGACCCTGGCGTCTGTGACAGTTCCGTCGGCGCCGAGCGTCACCAGTGCGGCGACTCCCGCGACGGCATAGTGCGACGCCTTGTTTGCGAACTTGGCATAAGCGCTGCCTGATCGGGCGCCGGCAGACGGGAATCGGATCTCGGTGATGATCTCCGTCGGCCGCAGAGCGGTCGTGAGGAGATCGACGAAGAAGCGATCAGCCGCTATCTCCCGAGACCCTCGGCGTGTCTTGGCCACGATCGTCCCGCCCAGTGCGAGGAACACCGCGGGCAGGTCGCCTGCGGGGTCCGAGTGAGCCAGGCTACCGCCAATGGTTCCGCGGTTCCTCACCTGCACGTCCGCCACCTGGCCCGCAGCCTCTGCAAGCGCGGGGGCGGCTGACTGCACGGCGGCCGACCGGCTTATCTCATAGTAGGTGGCCATCGACCCCACCGACAGTCCGCCGCCGTTCGAGGTGATGGATCTGAGTTCGTCAATGCCACCGATGTCGATCAGCACGCTCGGCGACGCAAGCCGCAGTTTCATCAGCGGAATCAGGCTGTAGCCACCTGCGACGATCTTGCCGTCGTCTCTGTACTTTGCGAGTAGTCGCGCCGCCTCGTCAAAGGTCTCCGGGGCGAAGTACTCGAAGTTGTTGCTAACCATGGAGTTACTTCCTCCTCGGGCGGGCCTTGCCCGCTGCGTCCAGAAGCCGCCAGACCTTTTCAGAGGTGACCGGCATGTCGATGTGGGTCACGCCGATATGTTTCAGGGCGTCCACGCAGGCGTTGACGACGGCCGGTGAGGCCGCGATGGTCCCGGTTTCACCGGCGCCCTTGGCGCCGAGGGGGTTTTCCCGAGTAGGCGTGACCGTGTGGCCCAACTCGAAACTGGGCAGGTTCTTGGCATTAGGAACGGCGTAGTCGAGCATGGATCCTGTTATCAGTTGCCCATCGTCGGAGTAGACGGCGGTCTCCCAGAGAGCCTGGCCGATACCCTGCGCCGCGCCCCCGTGTACCATGCCGGCAAGAATCATCGGGTTGATTATGTTTCCGACATCGTCCACCCCGATGTACCTGATCAGTTTCACATCTCCCGTGTCCTGATTAATCTCGACCACTGCGATGTGGCAGCCAAAAGGCCACGTGAAGTTCGCCGGGTCGAAGAAACTGGTGGCCTCAAGCCCTGGCTCCATCCCGTGAGGCAGGTCTTTGGCGTGATAAGCCTCCCACGCGATTTCTGCGAATCCCATCGAGCGCTCAGGAATGTCTTCAACGACGAAATTGCCATTCACGAAGTCAACCTGGGAATCGGAGACTCCCATCTGATGTGCTGCAATCTCTTTCGCCTTCGCGAGGACCTTTTTCAGGCTCAACGATAGAGCGCCGCCGCCGACCGCAATACTGCGGCTTCCGAACGTGCCGGTTCCAAATTGCTGCCGGTCGGTATCGCCGTGGAGAACCTCGATGTTGTCAATGTCTATGCCAAGCTCAGCCGACGCGATCTGGGCGAAGGAGGTCTCATGTCCCTGGCCGTGCGGGGATGTTCCGGTATAGACGGTCACACTACCGGTCGGGTGGACTCTGACGGTATTCGACTCCCACAATCCGGCGCCGGCGCCAAGCGACGCTGCGACCGCTGACGGGGCCGCTCCGGAAATCTCGACGTAACAACTGAATCCGACTCCGAGAAGCCTGCCCTCTCGGCGAGCAGCCCGCTGTTCCTTCCGGAACCCCCGGTAATCGAACATCTCAAGCGCCTTGTTCAAGGTGCCCTTGTAGTTGCCGGTGTCGTACATCACCCCGGTGGGGACTTCGTGCCCCCTTCGGAAGGCACCGATCATGTTCTTGCGGCGCACCGCCACCGGATCACGCTTTATCTCCTGGGCGAAAAGGTCAACCATCCTCTCCACGAGGTAAGTTGCTTCCGGCCGGCCCGCTCCCCGATAAGCATCGACCGGCGTTGTGTTCGTGAAAACGCCGAATGTCTTACAACCGATCGCGCGAATTTTGTACTGCCCTGCCAGCATGAGACCGAAATAAATTGTCGGAATCAATGGCGCGAATGTTGACAGATAGGCACCCACGTTTGCATGCACCGTGCAGCGTAAGCCAAGGATCGTGCCGTCCCTTTTGCCAATGATTTCCGCATAGGTAACGTGGTCCCGGCCGTGGGTGGTGGCCTGGTAATTTTCCTGGCGGCCTTCAATCCACTTCACCGGGCGCCCCAGTTGTTTCGCGACGATTCCGGTAATGACTTCCTCAGCGTAGATGTAGAGTTTTGATCCAAACGCTCCGCCCACTTCCGGAGCGATTACCCTGACCCGCGACTCCGGATGTCCGGTAACCGCCGAAAACAGCATCCGCAGCAGGTGCGGAATTTGAGTCGAGGACCAGAGGGTGAGCTGCTTGGAGCCGGGGTTGTAGTCGGCGACGACGCCCCTGGTCTCCATGGCGTTGGGGATCAGGCGCTGGTTGATGATCTTTTGCTTGACGACGACCTCAGCTTCCCTGGCCGCCGCCTCCCAATCTCCACCGTTCACTTCCCACTCAAACGCGATGTTCTCTGGCGCCTCGGCGTGGAGCTGGGGAGCGTCCGGTTTCTGGGCCTCTTCTGATCCCACAACGACCGGAAGTTGCTCATAGTCAACGGTCACCGACTCCGCGGCGTCCACTGCGATTGCCTTATCGTCGGCCACGACTACGGCGACGGCGTCCCCCACGTAGCGGACGGTGTCAATTGCGAGTGGTGGGTGGTCGGGAAGTTTCGTACCTTCCACTATCCACCCGACCGGGAGCGATCCAAGCTGGTCGGCAAGGTCCGCCGCGGTAAAGGCTGCCACCACGCCCGGAATGTTCACCGCTGCAGAGACGTCAATGCGCGTTATCTTCGCGTGGGCGTAAGGACTGCGAACGATCGATAGATGCAGCAGTCCCGGTAGGACCACGTCATCCACATAGGTGCCGTTGCCAGTAATGAGCCTGGGATCTTCGATTCTGCGAACTGAGTCGCCAATTTGTACTACCATCAGGAGCCTCCTGCCGCGGTCTGGGCCGCAGTCTGCGCAGCCTTGACGATGTTGTGGTACCCGGTGCAACGGCAGAGGTTTCCGAGTATGCCTTCCCGGATCTCAGCCTCGGTCGGGTTCGGGTTGCGGTCCAGCAACTGGGCGATCGATATCATCATCCCCGGGGTGCAGAAACCGCACTGCAGGCCATGCTCTTCGTGGAACGCGGCCTGGACGGGATGCAACTCCCCGTCCTTCGCCAGTCCCTCCACTGTGGTGACCGAGTGGCCGTTGGCCTGGACGGCAAACAGCGTGCATGACTTGACGCTTGAGCCGTCCAGCAGGATGGTACAGGCGCCGCAGCTGGTGGTATCGCATCCGATGTGCGTTCCGGTGAGGCCCAGGGTGTCCCGCAGGTAGTCTGCGAGAAGTAGCCGGGGCTCTACCGAGTCTGTATATTCCGTGCCGTTCACGGACACGGTAATCTCGTAAGACATGTGCGGAGGCTCCTCCCGTGGCAATTGTCCGGGTCGATGGTCCGGGTCGCGCCCCGCAGATCACGGCGACGGGGCAAACGGCTTATTCTGATGCGGTGGTGGCGGCAAATATGCACGGGTTGGTCGCTTAGCGCAACCCCCTGGGCCAGATTGGCCCGCATCGAAAGGTAAAACAGGGTTGAAAGTCGAAGGATCATACGAAATAGATGCGAGCGTGGAGACGGTGTGGGATCTCCTGGTAGATCCGGATGTGCTTGCCGACCTGATTCCCGGGGCCAAATCGCTTGAACAGGTCGGCGAGAACTCGTACCGGGCGACGATGGACGTCGGCGTAGGCCCCGTGAGGGGAAGCTACGAAGGCACGGTCGAGTTGATCGACCCTGTGCGGCCGGAGTCGTACACCTTGAAAATCAGCGCCAAGGGACCCGGCGCGTTCGTGACGGGTGAGAGCCGCTTCACCCTGACGGCGCTCAGCGACTCGAAGACACGCGTCGACGTCGAGGGCGAGGCCAGTGTCGGCGGAGTGCTTGCCAGGGTGGGGCAGAGGCTCGCGGGCAGCGCCGCCCGGTCGCTGATGAACCAGTTCTTCGACAACCTCAAGAAGCGGGCGGCGGCGGGGTAGGGGTGATCCACGCCCGTGGAACGTGCTTCGATGAACACGGCGGGAATCCGCACCGCACCGTTGTCAGACGCTGATGCGATTTTCCCGCTTCTCTCTAAGTTTGCGAAGAGTTACAGACCGATGCGCGCTGCGTTTGACGCCAATTTTCCGGGACTTATCGAAGATGAGAGATACGATGTGCTCGTGGCGGGGCGAGACGGGCAACTGGCCCGTTATCTCCTCGTTTCCGACTCATTGACGCTATTCGCCAATGGCGTCGTAACCAGGTTGCTGGAACTGTACGTGAATGAAGAGGATCGGGGCAGGGGAATCGGCCGTGAGTTGGTGGACCAGGCCGTTTCTCGGGCACGAGATCGGGGTGCGGTGGAGGTAACGGTGCCTACCCGGCGGGCTCGTTCCTTTTACCTGGCCATGGGGTTCGAACCACCTGCGGAGTTCTTCAAATTGAGCCTGAAAATATAGACTCGAAGTAGCCCGCCATCCAGTGCGGCCTGT
>JADFHP010000103.1 GCA_022567135.1 Chloroflexota bacterium | reverse complement strand
GCCGCGGCCTGCTACTTCAACGATCTCCTCGAGTACGCCGTTGCGGACGCAGAAGTAGTAGTCGTGGAGGTTGATTGTCGTGCCGCCGTGGCTGGGCAGCAGGAATATGCGGTCGCCGACCTTGAGGTTCTGCGCATCCCCTGTAAGTTGCAGCGTCCCGTGCTCTTCTGACAGCTTTGTGAATTCGGCGCCCTCCCGGCCGATCACACGAGGGGGGCCGTAGTCGTTGGCCATCGACTTCAGGCCGATGTCCAGGATGGCGCGGTCTGGCGTCGGTCGGCTGATGATCTGAGTGGCGACGGTGAGAGCGATATCGAACGGCAACTGCTGGTCCACGTATTCGCCATCCATGAATATGTAACTTCCAGCCTGTATCTCCGTCACCTCGGGTACTTTGGAAGTTATGTCATAGGTGCTTGTGCCGCCCGAACTGACGACTTCGACCGGCAGGCCGGCGTCTTTCACTTCAGATACCGCGTACTGCAGCTTCTCCAACGCCTCCAGAGTCTCCGGAATGCGGTCGTCGCCAAGTCCGTATACGTGGCCCTCATAGCCCAGAAGGCCGTCGAACCGAACGCCTGGCAGGCCGTCGACGATTCCGGCGAGGGTGGTCGTAGGCTCTCCCGGCTCGACGCCGCAGCGGTTGATCCGTATGTTCACGTCTACCAGAACACCGATCTCTGAGCCGGCAGCCGTCGCCGCATCGGATAGCTCGCGGGCGTTGGCCTCATCGTCAACAGCGACGCGGATGGTTGCACGGCCCGCTATCGCCGCCAGCCGGCTGGTTTTCGAATGGCCCACGATCTCGCTGGTTATCAGGATGTCCCGAACGCCGCCGTTGACCAGCACCTCGGCCTCGCCGACTTTGGCGCAGCACACGCCCGCTGCCCCCGCTTCGATCTGCTTGAGCGCCCAGTACGGGCTCTTCGACGTCTTCGTGTGCGGCCTGACCGTGCAGCCGTTGCGAGAGACTGTCTCCTGCATGTTCCGGATGTTGGCCTCGGCGGCATCGAGGTCGATGATCATCGCCGGCGTATCGATCTCCTCAAGCGGGGTCCCGGGAAGGGGCAAGAATTCTACGGCCATTTCGGGGTCTCCCGCGAGGCCGCGAGGCCCCGAACTGCGATCAGCGGATATATCTAGCCAGCGTGCAGCCCGTCTTGGACAGGCCGCTCCAGCCAAATCGTAACGCGTCGGCAAGTCGGGTGAGAAATCTCATCAAGATGAAGCTTCCTTGCGGTTGATCGCCATCTTGTAGGCGTAGTCCAGTGCAGAGCGCATATTGGCCGGGTCGGCTATCCCCTGCCCTGCTATGTCAAACGCCGTGCCGTGATCGACGGATGTCCGGATGATCGGCAGTCCGACCGTCACGTTCACACCCTCGGCGAAGGCGACGAGCTTCATCGGCACATGGCCCTGATCGTGGTACATCACGACTACCAGGTCAAACTGGCCTTCATATGCCTGCCGCACGCAGGAGTCTGCAGGAAGCGGACCTGACGCCGTGATGCCGGCCGCTTCGGCGGCTTCCACAGCGGGCCTGATCTCGTCCTCGTCCTCATCGCCGAAGAGTCGGTTTTCCCCAGCATGAGGGTTCAGGCCACAGACCGCGATGCGGGGCGTCTCGATACCCAGTTCACGCATATGCGCGTCGCCCGCCTCGATGCAGGCCAGAATGCGGTCTTTCTTGACCCTGCCGACCGCGTCGGCCACCGAGACGTGGGTCGACACGTGAATGACTTTCAGACGTTCAGAGCCGAGGACCATGAAGTAGTTGCGGGTGCCGGTAAGATGGCCCAGCAGGCCGGTGTGGCCGTCGTATTTATGCCCTGCCAGATGCATCGCCTCCTTGTTCAGAGGCGCCGTTACGATGGCGTCCACCCTGCGCGCCATCGCGTCTTCAGCCGCACGGACGACGCATTCATATGCGGCGCCACCCGTGTAGGCGTCCACGGTGCCGATTTTCACGGAATCCGGGGCTGTGTTCCCGAGATCGATGACGGCCACCGTGTTTTGCTCCATCTGGTCCGCCTCACGCGGATCGGCGATCGCTACGGCCGTCCAGCCGGGTGAATGGCGGGCCAGCTCCTGTGCTACGACACGGATGTCTCCGTAGACGATCGGAACCGATCTGCCGAGTTCGATTTCGCGTGGAAGCGCCTTCGCGATGACCTCCGGGCCTACCCCGGCGGCATCGCCCAGCGTGATCGCCAGTCTGGGAAGGCCGGTCACCTCCGCCGCCTCCCGCCAGACAAGTATTCGAACACATGGAGGAGGGTCTCTTCATCCCCGAACGCGCCGGCCTTGGTGATCACAGGAGCGCCGTCCATTGCGCCACCGTGGATGATGCCGGCGGGGATGCCTGGAAACGGCTCGTCCTGCAGCACGATGCCGGTCGCGTCGATAGCCTTGAGGATCCCCAGTGCGGTATCGCCGCCAAGCAGTACAAGCGCATTGGCGCCGGCGCCAATTACAGCGCTGGTAATCGCGCCAAGCTCGGCTACGAGGCGGTCACGGGCGACCGACAACAGGGCCGCTCTGCCCGCTCCCGGCCCAATGGTTTGGCTCGTCAACAGCAGGGCCGTGCTGCGTCCCTGTTTTATAGACCGGGTGGCCACACCGATAGCCCTCTCGCGCTCGGCTGCGCCCTCGATCGCGTCGAGAAGGCGGTCTCCGTCAATTTCGACGATGCGGGCACGCGCCTGGCGGCGCAGCGTCTCTAGCTGGGCTCTGACAATCTCACGCTGGCTGCCCGCCACTACCAGGTACGGCAGGCGCGCCAACCGCTCGCCCTGTGCCTTTTTTGTCAAGTCACTGCCATACGCGTTCGCAAGCGAGCCTGCCAGGCCGCCCGAGCCGGCGAACAGCAGGCGGCGATTACAGCGGGAGGCTGCAACTACGATGTTCCAGAGGTCGTCATCCGACTCGCTATCAAGCACGGCAGCGGTAGCGCCGCTCGCGGCCAGTCTCTCGAAAAGCTCTGCCAGCCGCTCAGGGCCGTGCCGGACATCGTCCAGCCTGATTGAAGTGACTTCGAGACCGGTGTTGGAACGCATTAGATCGACCACGCTGCTCGCGGGTACCGGACTGAGCGGATCTCTCCCGACCTCCGTCTGATCTACCGGCACCCCTCGTACGAGCAGGTGGCCGTCTACGACCGTGCGGCCCTGTGCCGGGAACGCGGGCGCCACCAGCATCAACTCGGCTTTCACAGCACCGAGCACCGCGTTCGCCTCAAGTCCCGGATGGCCTCTCAGCGTGGAGTCGACTTTATTGAAAAGCGGCTCAAAACCCGCGGCCCTCAAGGACGAAGAAGCGCGTATGGCAGCCTCTCTGGCCCGCCGCTCATCATGCCGCCGGGAGTCCATGTTCAGTGCGATGACCTGGTACATACCCTTCGCGCCGATGGGAATCGCGGTGCTGATGGAGACGAACGCGGCCAATCCCCGTGCCGGGAACCGGGCGCCTGCATCGAGAGCGCCGGTCAGATCGTCGGCGAAGATTCCGACCGTCGACTCAGCCATCAATTGCCCTTGAAGCGCGGCTTGCGCTTCTCGACGAAGGCTGACAAGCCTTCTTTGAAATCGTCCGTGTCAAAGACGCGGTACTGTAGCGCAAAATCCTCGTCCGTCATTCCCGCGAGGCCGGGATTGTCAGCTACCGTCCGTATGATCTCCTTGTGGTCGGCGTGGGATATTGGCGCAAGCTCCGCCATCCGGCGTGCCAGGCCGTAAACGCGATCTTCGAGCGCCTCTGGTGCAACCAACTCGGTCAGGAGGCCGATGCGAAACGCGTTTTCGGCGTCCAATAACTCGCCACTGAGCGCGATGTACGAGGCGTTGCCTGCACCGGCAAGCCGCACGATGCGGCGCATCTCCTTGAAACCTGCCGTTATGCCGAGGCGGGCCACCGGTATGCCGTAGCGAGAGCCACGGGCAGCAATGCGAATGTCCGTCGCGCTTGCCAGCTCAAGCCCGCCACCGACGCAGAAGCCCTCGATCATCGATATCGTCGGCTTGGGAATCTCGTCGATGGCGTCCAGTGTGGCCTCTATTGCCGCGCCGTATGTCTTGGCGGACTCGGAGTCGTAACGATGCTCTGGAAAGTCCTTGATGTCTGCGCCGGCCGAGAAGGCTTCCCCTCCGGCGCCGCGGAACACGACGCACCTGACTTTTTCATCACCGGCAAGCTCGGACATGTGCTCCCTGAGCGCAAGCCACATGTCGTAGCTGATCGCATTGCGCTGCGCCGGCCGGTTGAACACGACCGTGGCCACCGCGCCATCGCGCTGAAACAGCAGGTGATCGCCACTGTTGCTGGAGGTCATAGGGTCAGTATCAACGCGGGGAACTACCCGTCGGCGATGAACTTGCGGAGAACGTAGTTGAGAACGCCGCCGTGGCGGTAGTACTCCACCTCGATGGCAGTGTCGATTCGGGAGAGCACACGGAATTCCGTGATGTTGCCGTCATCCGAGACCGCTCGGACAGTTAGTTCTGCGCCGGGCTCCAAACCATCGGCCACGCCTGTGATGTCGAACGACTCCTCGCCGGTGAGACCCAGTGAATCCGCGGAGTCTCCATCGGCAAACTGGAGCGGCAGCACGCCCATGCCTACGAGGTTGCTGCGGTGAATTCGCTCGAAGCTTTCCGAGATCACTGCCTTGACGCCGAGAAGACGCGGACCTTTGGCCGCCCAGTCCCTGGAGGAGCCGGTTCCGTACTCCTTTCCGGTGAGCACGATGAGTGGTACGCCCTCGCCGCGGTACTTCTCCGCAGCATCGAATATGCGCATCTCTTCGCCATCCGGGAAGTGCCGGGTCCAGTCCCCGGTCCTTTCAGGCGTGAGGTTATTGCGAAGCCGGATGTTTCCGAACGTCCCCCGAACCATCACGTGATGGTTTCCTCGCCGGGCGCCATAGGTGTTGAAGTCCCTGCGCGGCACGTCCCCGGCAATCAGGAACTGGCCTGACGGAGCACTTTGTGGAATGGTTGCCGCCGGGGAGATGTGGTCCGTCGTCACCGAATCGCCAACTGATACCAGGACCCTGGCGCCCAGAACGTCGGCAAGCGGCTCCGGCTCCTCTGGCATATCGTCGAAGAACGGTACCCGTTGGATGTACGTTGAGCCCGGGTCCCAGTTGAACAGGGTGCCGGTGCTCGTTGCGATCGCATCCCAGCGCTCGCCGCCCTCTAAAACGGCGCCGTACTTCTCCCGGAACATGTCTGCGCTTATCGACTGGTCGACAGCCTGCGCGATCTCATTCTGTGAAGGCCAGATGTCGCGCAGGAAAACGTCATTGCCGTCCTTATCAGAACCCAGCGGATCAGCGGCGATGTCTGTGTTGACGCTGCCCGCCAGCGCGTATGCCACGACCAGCATCGGTGATGCCAGGTAGTTTGCCTGCACCTGCGCATGCACCCTTCCCTCGAAGTTGCGATTGCCGCTCAACACGGCGGCGGCAACGATATCGTTGTCGTCGACCGCCTGAGCAACCGGTGCAGGCAGCGGTCCACTGTTACCGATGCAGGTAGTGCAGCCATACCCGACCAGTTCGAAGCCCAGCTTCCTCAGATCGTCCATGACGCCTCCGGCCTCGAGGTAGGCGGTGACCACCTGTGAGCCCGGCGCCAGGCTAGTCTTCACCCATGGCTTGCGGCGCAGGCCCTTTGCCACCGCGTTCCTGGCCAGCAGGCCGGCGCCCATCATGACCGACGGGTTGGACGTGTTAGTGCAGCTCGTGATGGATGCGATGACAACGGAGCCGTCGCCCACGATGGCATCCTCACCGTCGATGTCGATGGCCACTCCATTGCGAACGCCTTCAACGCTGGCGCCGTTCGCCTCGCCCGGAAATACGTCGGTGAAGTTGCCGGCAACCTGGTTCAGCGTAAGCCGGTCCTGCGGCCGTTTCGGCCCGGCCATGCTGGGCTCGACTGCACCGATATCGAACTCCACCAGTTCGCTGTACTCGGCATCGGGCGTATCCGCGGTGCGGAACATGCCCTGGGCTTTGTAATACCTCTCGACGAGATCAACCTGCTCGTCGCTCCGGCCGCTCATCCTCAGGTACTTGAGCGTTTGCTCATCGACCGGAAACAGACCGCATGTGGCGCCGTACTCGGGCGACATGTTGGACATGGTGGCTCTGTCGGCGAGCGGCAGATTATCCAGTCCCGGACCGAAATACTCGACAAACTTTTCTACTACGCCGACGCCCCTGAGCATCTCCGTGATCGTCAGCACGAGGTCGGTCGCAGTGGCGCCCTCGGGCAGGCGCCCGGTGAGCTTCACGCCCACGACTTCTGGCACCAGCATGTAGTAGGGCTGGGCCAGCATTACCGCCTCGGCCTCGATTCCGCCGACTCCCCAGCCGAGGACTCCAAGGCCGTTCACCATCGTCGTGTGCGAATCGGTGCCGATACAGGTGTCCGGGTAGGCGACTGTCCTGCCGTTGACCTCCTCGGTCATCACCACCGACGCGAGGTACTCCAGGTTCACCTGGTGGACGATGCCGACGCCGGGAGGGATGACCCTCAGGTTGCTGAACGCGCCCTGCGCCCACTTGAGTAACTGGTATCGCTCCTGATTGCGCTCGAACTCCCGCTCGATGTTCATTTCGAGCGCGCCCTCGGTGGCGAAGTAGTCGGTCTGAACGGAGTGGTCTATGACAAGTTCAGAGCGGACGATGGGGTTAATACGTGCAGGGTCGGCGCCGCGGTCCGCCATCGCATCCCGCATTGAAGCCAGGTCGACGATCACGGGCACTCCGGTGAAATCCTGCAAGACGAGCCGGCCCGGCATGTATGGGATTGCGACGTCTGGAGTGGCCATCGGAGTCCAGGAGGCGACACTGCGAACATCATCATCCGACGCGATGCCATCGGCCGTGTGCCGCAGCATGTTTTCCAACAAGATCCGTATGGAGTACGGCATCTTCGCCAGGTTGACGATCCCGGCCTCTTCCAGCGCACCGAGACGGTAGTAGTCGACCGTACCCGCGGCGGTCTCGAGTGTCGCGAGTGCGCCGAATGTATCCGCACGGTTGCTCATACAGTAGTTCCTCTCGAGGGCTTCCGGTCATCATCGCCGGCTCCGCGCTGTGGCAGAGCGCGATTTGCCTGAAACGATTAACGATGCGGTAGCGTCCAATTTTACCAAGATGATGTTGGGCTCGCTGCCGCCGGCGCCGCGCGCTATGATGCCCCGCCTGGGGCAATGGTAGGATTTCGGCCTTCCGCCGGGTACACCACCTGAACCTCCAGGTAACTGGCTAATTGACTGAGAACTCCACGTTGTGATCGACCAATCGCGTATCGCGGCGCGGTTGCCGTTCTTCTACGGCTGGGCTGTTCTTTACGCCGCCGGAAGCTCAATGCTGGTCCGCAACGCAGCGGCCTCGCTCACGCTCTCGATATTCGTCGTGCCGATGTCTGACGAGTTGGGATGGAGCAGGACGCTGATCGTCGGCGCGGTGAGCGCGGCGGGCATCGCGTCCATCTTCATCGCTCCTGCAACGGGATGGCTGGTGGACCGCATCGGCCCGCGTGTACTGCTCGGGGTGGCGGTGCTCGTGCTCGGGTCGAGCACGATGTCGTTGAGATGGGCGGCCACGCCGATCGCCTTCTACCTTGCGTATGGCGCGGGACGGCTTGTTTTCAACTCGTTTGTCCAGATCGGTGCGACCACGGTGGTCTCGCAGTGGTTCGTCGCAAAGCGGGGGCGTGCGACGGCGATTCTTTTCGTGGCGCACTCCGTGGGAATGGGCGGATTCCCGTTTCTCGCGCAGATGCTCATCAACGGCACCGGAGATTGGCGAATGGCCTGGTTCTGGCTCGCCTTCGTCGTCTGGGGCGTGGCGTTGCTGCCGATCTGGCTGCTAATCGTCAGGAAGCCGGAAGACATTGGAGAGGTCCCCGACGGCCTCGACTATCGTGACAGTCAATCCGAAATCACTTCCGAATCTGGATCCGACTCCGATGCACGCCTCGATGCCGAAGAGAGCGCGTGGACCATGCGGGAGGCGATGCGGACGCCCACTCTGTGGCTGCTCGCGGTGGCTGGCGGGATGGTGTTTTTCGTCCACGCGGGAGTGACCATTCACCAGGCCGCGTTCCTGCACGACAGGGGTATCAGCGCTACCGGGGCGGCGACCGCAATCGTTGTTCTGGCGGCCGGAACTGCTGTTGGCAGCCTGATGTGGGGCGTTCTGATGGACAGAATCCCCGGCAGATTCGTATACGTGATCGTGGCGCTCTGGCTCGGCGGCGTGTCGATGCTGTTTCTCACTGTGAACCAGATCGGTGCAGCTCTGGTGGTTGCCGGACTGTTCGGCGTCGGCCTCGGCGGCCTTCTCGTCGTCCCGCCGGTGGTAACGGCCGACTATTTCGGACGCGCGTCTCTGGGGTCGATACGCGGGGTGCTGGAGCCTTTCGTGGGCATAGGGCAGGCGGCTGGCGCGCTGGGCGCCGGGATCATCTTCGACGTCACTGACAGCTATGTAGCCGCGTTTCCCACGTTCACCGCGATGGCCGCGCTGGCCGCTGCGGTACTCATCTTCATGCGGCCTCCGCGGCGGGGTGCGGCTCAGGCCGACTCGATTGCCGAGACGGGACAGGCCGACTAATATCACTCCGCTGTACCGGCATGCATCACAATCGAGAGCGAGAGATGGCAGGCAACGGAATCCGTGCAAGTGAAATAGTGGCCGAGCTGGAGCGCCAGGGCGTGACGCACGTGGTCACGCTTCCCGACTCCGAGACCGGCGGCATGTACAACGCCATCGAGGCGTCGCCGCTGGTACATCTCGTGCCCGTTTGCAGGGAAGGCGAGGCGATTCCCATCGCCGCCGGGCTGTGGGCAACCGGCAAGAAGGCGGTCGTGATTATTCAGAACTCGGGGTTGTTCGAGTCCGGTGACGCCCTGCGCGGACTGGCGATTGGCGTCAGTCTGCCGATAGTGATGCTCATCGGCTATCGGGGCTACACGCACCACGGCGACACGCCCGATACGGCGGCGCAGATGCTGGAGCCGTTCCTGCACCTCTGGAAGGTGCCGTTTTTCTTGCTGGAGTCGGGTGACGACCTGGACCGGATAGCGCTGGCGTATAAGACCGCCGAAGAGACGAGCCTGCCTGCGGCCGTGCTGGTCGGCGTCGAGTACGAGGAAGAGTAGGCCAGCCCAGATGACCAAAACGATCAAGTACGTCGATGCGGTTGAAGTGATTCACCGGGACCGCGGGGACGCGATAGCGGTCACCACGATGACGCAGACCCCCCACTGGAACCGGATCTCCAGCCGGCCCGACCTGGACATCGGCATCGCCAACGCCATGAGCAAGGCCTCTTCCGTGGGGCTGGGCATCGCGCTGGGAGCGCCGGACCGGCGGGTGCTGGTCATGGACGGCGACGGTTCGCTGCTGATGAACATGGGGTCGCTGGTGACGATAGCGACGCAGGCGCCGGAAAACTTCTACCACTTCCTGTTCCAGAACGACGTCTATGCAGTCACCGGCGGGCAGCCGGTACCGGGCGTCTCCAGGGTGGACTTCGTTGAAGTGGCGAAAGGCTCCGGCTACCGGGATGCATTTACGTTTGACGACATCGAAACGCTTGCCAGCGAGCTGCCTGGGATTTTTTCAGAACCCGGGCCGGTGCTGATAGTGATAAAGAGCGAGACGCAGCTCCCGGATGTCCCGCCTGAGCAGACCTGGGAATCGAACGCCCGCATGCCGGCATCGTTCCGGAGCATCAGGAAAGACGTGGCGCCGACTGCGTCGGGGTAAACCGCGTAGGGGCGATGGCTTGCCTCGCCCGGCGGTTGATGGCCCGCCACCCACCGGCCGGGCAAGCCCCGGCCC
>JADFHP010000102.1 GCA_022567135.1 Chloroflexota bacterium | reverse complement strand
GAGGTATCGCCTGTTGAGCTGGCGCAACTATCGCTGGAGCGTATCGAGCGGCTGAACCCGAAGCTGAACGCGTTCCTGACCGTCACCGCCGACGAGGCGATGGAATCTGCCCGCGCGGCTGAATCCAGAGCGATGTCAGGGGAGGAGTTGGGGCCGCTGGACGGGATTCCGATATCGATCAAGGACATCGAAGAGGTGGCAGGAGTCCGGCACACCAGCGGCAGCCTGGTTTTCAAAGATCGCGTGGCGACTGGCGATTCGCTTGCAGTCGAGCGAATCAAGGCCGCCGGCGCCGTCATCGTCGGCAAGACGAACACGTCGGAATTTGGGCAGATCGGAACCTGCGAAAACCTTCTCGGCGACGCCTGCCGCAATCCGTGGGACACGAGCCTCACGAGCGGCGCATCGAGCGCCGGCGCCGCGGTCTCTGTTGCGGTCGGTATCGCGCCGATAGCACAGGGCGGAGACGGCGGCGGCTCGATTCGCATACCTGCCGGATTCTGCGGCGTCTACGGCATAAAGCCGTCGCAGGGCAGGGTCCCGCGCCGCCACACCGGCCTTGATAGCTGGCACCCGGTGAAGTTCGCGCAGGTGGGGCCGCTTTCCCGCAGCGTTCGGGACGCGGCGATACTGCTGCAGGTGCTCGCCGGTCCTGCAGAAGACGGCGAGCGGGATGCCATACAGTCGCCGCCGCCCGACTTCGTATCGGCTGTGGATTGCGACGTCCGGGGACTACGCGTCGCCTGGAGCCGCGATCTGGGAGGCGTGGCCGTCGACCCGGAAGTCGCCGCCATCGCCGAGCATGCAGCAAGATCGTTCGAAGAGCTGGGAGCGACCGTAGAAGAGTCGGACCTCAGGCTGGCGTCGCCGCAAGAAGTGTTCGAGGTATTCGACACGATCTACAACGCCCGGGTCTGGGCGACCAGCGGCCACCTGCTCGCCGATCACGGCGACGAGTTGACCGGCTACTTCCGGGAGGGACTGGAGCGCGGCCGCGACGTGAGCGCAGAAGAACTAATTCGGGCCATGTCCCGGTTGGAGCAGTTCCGGGCCACCGCCCGCGAGTTCTTTGCCACTCACGACCTTCTGCTCACTCCAACCCTCGCAGTCCCGCCCTTCCCCATCGGCGAGCACCCGGAGAAGATCGACGGAGCGGCCGTGCCGCACAGGCACTGGGGCTTCACGCCGTTCACCTACCCGTTCAACATGTGCGGCAATCCCGCCGCATCCGCGCCTGCGGGTTTCACAGAGGCCGGGCTGCCCGTCGGGCTGCAGATAGTCGGCCGGCTTGAAGATGAAGCGACAGTGCTGGCAGCCTCGGCCCGCTTCGAAGAGGCCCGCCCCTGGGCGCACATGAGACCGTCAATCGCCCAGAGTTGACCCGAATCAGAAGTAACAGGAGACACACCGTGTCAGATACGAAGCAAAAGGTCCTCATCACCGGCGGGAGCGGCCTGATTGGCGGGCTGGCGATCAAGCACCTTGGCGACAAGTACGAGTTCAGCAACCTGAGCAGGCGGCCCGTCGATGGCATTCCGTCGACTCAGGCCAGCATCACCGACTACGACGCCATTCGGCCTGCGTTCGACGGCGTGGATATGGTCCTGCACCTCGCTGCGTACGTGGACGACATCCAGGACTGGGAAGGCACTATGTCGATCACCGTCGGTGGCACCCTGAACGTCTTTCGAGCGGCCCAGGATGCCGGAATCCGGCGTGTGGTGAATATGAGCACCGGCAGCACCATGTGCGGCTGGGAATGGTACGAAGGCTCGCCATACGGAAAGCTGGCGGACGGCCGGTACGACGAGGTCGAGCGGCCCTGGCCGATGCTCGACTACACAGACGCCCCGCGACCCGACTCTCCGTACGGAGTGGGCAAGATATTCACGGAGGCGTGCGGCCGGTGGTTCTCGGACAAGTACGGAATGTCCGTGCTCAACATTCGGCTGGGCGCCGTGCTCGATACTAATGCTCCAAAGCTGCTCAGGCACTTCCCCGGCTGGCTGGACCAGCGGGACGCCGTGCAGATGATCGACAAGTGCCTCTCGGCGCCCATGTCGCTCAAGTTCGACATATTCGACGCTATCTCGGACAACAGCACCCGGTGGCGCGACACGTCGCATGCGACAGAGGTTATCGGCTGGCATCCAACCGGCTCGTCCGACCGGTTCAACCCCGACGACTACCGGGACGCGCCAGGACCGCCGCTCCCCGCCCAGCAGCGTGACTGAACAAATAAACCATCTCAAACACCCCCTCCCGTCGGGAGAGGGTTGGGGTGAGGGAGAAATCCACTCCGACAACCACGCCTGTTGACGTGATTTGACACAGTTACTAAGGCTGGGGGCTCAGGGACGCGTCAGAACCAGCTCCGCTCGGTATGACGATTCCAACATGCTCTCCAGCGGTGGGTCCGGGAGGAGTGAGGTCAGCGTCAATACGAATCCTGCGACCTCCGAACGAACGCTGGCGCCCAGCGGGACGGTCACGGGGAAGGCCCGCCTGCCACCATCCTCAAGAGTAAGTCCGAGCGTTATCGTGGCCTCACCCGCCACGATGCACTGCACGCCCTGGGGACAGCGTGATTCCGCGTCCACCGACAGAAACTGGATGAGTACCCTTTCATCGCCTGTGTCGACCTCGACTGAGCCGCCGGTCGGAAGGAGCAGTTTGTCGCCCAGTCCAGGCAGGCCGGATCCGCCTGAACCGCAGGCAACTGCTGCAATAAACAACATCGCAAAGATAGGCAATAACAGCCGTCCATAGCGCGTCTTGCTGCCCATCGACGCGACTATTGTCGGACCTGCAATCGTGCCCGGGATTATCTGAGTGATTGGCATTCCCGATCAGTCTACTTTCAGGTGTGTACGCGGCTCCCAGCCCAGAAGCTGGCGCCCCTTTGACAGATTTACCTCTTCCTCATTTTCATCGCCGGCCAGGAAAACTGCGTCATACCGGCCACGGCGGTTAACGGCGACTTCGAGAGCGGCCAGGTACGCGGCCGCCATGTCCTCCTCGTCCGTGACCCAGAGGTGGCGCGGATCGTCCTTCGGTAACTTCCGGCCCTCGATCCACCCTGCCCTGTCGCGTGGGCCCGTGAGCCGCAATGCCACGATCGACATGCCGAACTCCCGGCAGAAATAGCGGCATATCTGCTCGCCGAATCCCTTGGTGAGGCCGTATACGCCGGGATTGTCGAGGGGCACCTCGTCTTCCGACGAATACCACGTGCGATGCCTGTCATGCACAGTGAACGTGCTCGTGTGCACGCCGGCCATGATCCCCAGCTCGTGCGCCGTCTTCAGCAGCAAGTGCAACCCCATCGTGTTGACCGGGTAGTTGTCCAGAACGTCCTGGACTGTGTGCTTCCGCGAATGAGAGTCAGTGGGGCTCTTCATCACCATGTTGATGAAAGCGTCCACGCCGTCCAGCGCCTCCCGGACGGCACCGGGGTCGGTTATCGAGCCCTGCACGAACTCGACGCCCTCGACGCGTGGCGGTGCAGGGTCCAGCACCCTGAATTCGTGTTCGGACTGCATATGCGGCATCGTCCAGGTAGCGACGTTCCCGCTCCCACCGGCTATCAAGACCTTCAAATGATCATCTCCCGAGAGTTAGTCCCAGCGCCTCATCACCCGGTCGTTCGCTGGCCAATTATGGCGCACGGCGTTATCCCCAGGAGCGCTACGACCGTGGATGAGCGGTGGAAGACGCGGCGCGGCGCCTCAATATCATCCTCATGGCAGCCCAAACACAGGAGATCTGACCCGTTTTGAAGATCGAGCAAGTAGAGTCATTTCTCATTCGCGATGCCTATGTGGTGCGCATAACGACAGATTCCGGCATCAGCGGCATCGGCCAGACGGCCTGCTGGGGCTACCCGGAGGCCGTGGGCGAAGTGATCGCCCGCTTCCGGCCATGGCTCATCGGACAGGACCCGCTCAGGATCGAGCATATCCAGCAGTTCCTGTACCGCATGGGACCATTCAGGGGCTCCGTTCTCTCCGGCGCGATCGCGGCCGTGGACATCGCCCTGTGGGACATCAAGGGCAAGCACTTCCAGGCGCCGGTGTGGCAGTTGCTCGGCGGCAGAGTCCGCGACCGCATCCGCCTCCACCTGCTGATGGGCGGCAAGGACCCCGAAGACGCCCGGAAACGGGCAACGGAGGCGCGGGAAGAGGGATTCACGGCCGTCAAGCTCGACCCCCTGCCCGACGATTACCACTCGATGACCCTGTCACGGCTGATATCAGACACTCGGGACATGGTTGCGGCCGTCCGCGAGGGCGCGGGTCTTGACGTCGATATGATTCTCGAGATCCACCGCAAGCTCACGCCGATGACCTCAATCGCGCTCGCAGAGGCGCTGGTCGAGTTCAGGCCGATGTTCTTCGAAGACCCGATTCAGATCGACAGCGTGATATCACAGGGCGAGATCGCAAAGCGCACGACGATTCCGGTTGCAAACGGCGAGCGGATGCACTCGATCTGGGAGTTTCGTGAGCTGCTGACACACGGCGGGCCTCAGTACGTCCGCCCCGACGTCGGCCTCGCGGGCGGCCTCACACAGTGCAAGAAGATCGCCGCCGTCGCCGAGTCGTTCCACTCCGCGGTCGTCCTGCACAACTACCTGGGGCCGATTCTCACCGCGGCGTCGGTCCACCTGGACGCCTCGATTCCCAACTTCATCACCCAGGAGTACTCGAAGAGCGACGAGGCCGCGCACAACGCCGTCTACAAGACCGTGTTGCAGCGGAACGGCGGCCACATTCCGGTGCCGGAGGCGCCGGGACTCGGCGTCGAGCTGGACGAAGAGTTGCTGGCCGCTGCGCAGCACGAGCCGCGCGATCTTCCAGCCGCAAATCCGTTGCGGGAGGACGGCTCTGTAGCCTATGCCGTGTAGACTAACGATTTCGGCTTCCCCGGCGGGTTCCCCAACGAATTTCGTCACGGGCATAACGGACCCTGAGCCGAGAGCATTTTGGGGCGAAATTGACCTCAGAATCGACTTCGCGACGATGGCCGCGAGATGGCCGTTTCGGAGCTGCTCGCGGGGTGCCGTTCGCGCCGGTTTTTGGCCCGCGAAATCGAGTTCAATTCACGATTGCCGGGTAGTCGTCGAAAAGTGGCTGAAATGAGTGACGTTAGAACCTTGACTATACAAGGGATAGTGGTATGGTTTGGTGGCCCCACGAAATATGGGGTCGCACACGAGGTTGCCAGGGGGCTAACCGGCGGCCACGGGTGCGAGGCGTAAGACGTGCGCTGTCCACAGTGTGAGCACACAGAATCGAAGGTAATTGACTCCCGCGAATCGCCCGATGGAATCAGGCGAAGACGCGAGTGTCTGGAGTGCGAACACAGGTTCACGACCTACGAGCGGGTTCACTCAACTCCCCTGGTGATCGTCAAGCGTGACGGTCGCAGGGAATCGTTTGAAGCGGAGAAACTCTTCCGGAGCGTCCGTATCGCCTGCGCCAAGCGCCCACTGGCAACAGGGTCGCTTGAGAAGCTGGTAGAGGACGTCGAGAACGAGTTGCATCGGCTCTCGAAAGCAGAAGTGGAAAGCCGCATCATCGGCGAGATGGTGATCGAGCGGCTGAGAGAACTCGACCGTGTCGCCTATATACGGTTCGCGTCGGTGTACAAGGATTTTGATGACATCGAGACCTTTGTCAGAGAGGCCGAGGCATTGCAAGCTGAAGAGTCCGGTACCAGAAAGGCCAGCGACCAGTTGACCCTCTTACCGGACGACGTGCCACGCCTTGCAGATAGACGCCGGCGGAGGCGCCGGGGCGCCTAGGCGCAAACATCAAAAACAGGACATTCAGGCAAGAAACGTAACGGAGAGCGCGGGTAATGACGATCACAGGCCAGGACAGGAATGGGCGGAGCGGAAACGAGGTTGAGGCAGGCGCCTCGGCACAGGATCTGTTTGCCGCCTTAGAGTCAAAGGGCCTGCTGTCTGACGCCGGGCAGGCCGAGGAGCTGGCACGCGGCCTCGGCTTCATCGACTCGTCTGCCAATCCGGGGCAGCCCTCCGACGCCAACGCCGGACCGGAATCCTCAGGCTTCTCCCCTACTCCCATCACGCCCAACGCCACGGTAGTTCTGGAGAAGCGCTATCTGCGCAAGAACACCGATTTCGAGATCGTCGAGGACCCTGAAGGCATGTTCCGGCGCGTCGCGACAACCCTCGCAGAGGCTGACCGGCAGCATGGCGCTACGGACGAAGAAGTAGAGGCCGCCACCGAAAAGTTCGAGGCGCAACAGACAGGCGTCGTCGCGTCAATGGAAAAGGCGATCGTAGAGTTCGACTCGATCAAGGGTGATCTCGTGATCCAGGCAGAACAATACTTGCTCGACTTTGCAGTACGAATTGCGACGCGGCTGACGTACGCCATCGGTCGTTTGGATCGAGAATCGGCGAAGGCCAATCTTGGTCGGTCGCTTCGTCTGGTGGATTCCAAGACGAATCTGGTGGTGCACGTGCATCCGGATGACGTATCGGCGATGGAGGCATTCGCCGTCACCGTGCTTCAAAAGGCAGAGGGGTCTCGATCGTTGAAGATCGTCGCGGACGCGGCGACGGCGCCGGGAGGCTGCCGCGTCGAATATGGTGGGTTCGAAATCGACGCGACCCTCGACACGCAGATCGAGGAGATCGTCACCCTATTAACCGGACGCCCGCAGAATGAGTGACATGTTCTCCAACCAGCAGCTTTTGATCGAGCAGGCCGCTTCTTATCGAGTCAGCGGCCGCGTATGCGAGGTAACCGGTCTGACCGTCGTGGCGGAGGGTCTGCCGCTTCCGGTCGGCGCGCTTTGCAGGATCGATATCGGACGGGGCGAGTCGCTGGAAGCTCAGGTTGTCGGTGTTCGCGGTCACCAGGCGGTGCTCATGACCCTGCGAGAGCCGCTTGGCGTCGCCGTAGGTGACAAGGTGGTGAGCACCGCCGGGCTGCAGCACGTGCCGGTCGGGCGACAGATGCTCGGCACGATTCTCGACGGGCTCGGGCGGCCGATCGGCGGCGTAACCGACTTCGCCGTCGAGGCCCACTATCCGGTCTTTCGCGACGCTCCGCCGGCGCTAACGCGGAAACCCATTCTCGACACGCTTTCCACCGGAATTCGCGCGATCGACGCGATGCACACGATCGGTCGCGGTCAGCGGCTAGGCATATTCGCCGGGACGGGCGTCGGGAAGAGCGTGCTTTTGGGCATGATTACGAGGTTCACGTCGGCGGATGTCGCAGTCGTTGCGCTCGTCGGCGAGCGAGGCCGCGAGGTCGGGGATTTCATCCGGCGAGACTTGAGTGAAGTGGGGATGTCACGCTGCGTGCTTGTCGTCAGCACATCGGACCAATCGCCGGTCTTGCGCGTGCGTGCCGCTTTCGTGGCCACCGCCGTGGCGGAGTACTTCCGCGATCTCGGCAAGAACGTCTTGCTGATGATGGACTCCACGACGCGTATGGCCATGGCGCAGCGGCAAATCGGTCTATCGGCGGGTGAGCCGCCGACCACGAAAGGATACCCCCCGAGTGTTTTTGCCCTGTTGCCGAAGCTGTTGGAGCGCAGCGGGCGGACCGAGCGGGGAAGCATCACCGGGCTGTACACCGTGCTCGTGGAAGGCGATGACATCACCGAACCGGTATCCGACGCGGTCCGCGGTATCCTTGACGGACACGTCTGGCTATCACGCGATCTCGCCAACCGCGGACATTACCCGGCCGTGGACGTGCTCGAAAGCATCAGCCGCGTCATGCCCGACATTGTCGATGACGAACATTTGTCAGCCACGGCCACGATACGTCGTGTGCTGGCCGTTT
The DNA here is from genome assembly GCA_022567135.1 of Chloroflexota bacterium. GTDB lineage: Bacteria > Chloroflexota > Dehalococcoidia > Lucifugimonadales > Lucifugimonadaceae > UBA1151. Next base: position 2,094 of record JADFHP010000102.1, on the reverse strand, counting down.
GGAACGATATTGAAGATCTCGTAAACATCGGGGCCTATGCCGCCGGTACGAACGTGGAGTTCGATGTGGCGGTGGCCATGAAACCTGCAATCGACGACTACCTTCGTCAGGCCATTGATGAGCGCGCGGTGTTCTCCGACGTGCGCGAGGGGCTTGTCGCACTTGCCGCGGCGATTGAGCAACGACGGCAAACGCTTTCGACCAAGGCCCCGGCAGGTTCGTTCGCGGTGACTTCATAAGGACGCCCTCATGGCGGGAAGATTTCGCTTTCGACTCGAAGCAGTCCGTCGCGTTCGCAAGCAAGCGCAGGATACGCAACGGCGCGTGGTGGCCGACGCTCTACAGGCCGTTCAGGAAGTGCGGAACCGGATCGGGCGTTTGAACGAGGAGCTGGATCTGACCATGGATCGTTCCCGCGATGCCCGGCGACCGCAGGACTTGGATATATCGGCGCTTCGCAGCCACCAGGTATACCGGGGATGTATTCACCGCCGGCTGCTGGAATCCGCGACGGAAATCGTCAAGCGACGGGCGACGCTCGATGTCGAGCGATCGAAACTCGCGGAGACGACCAAGAGGCTCAAGGCCATTGAGAAACTCCGGGAGAGGAAGTTGGCGAGCCACGTCAAAGCGCTCGAACGTGAGGAGCAGGCTGGGCACGACGAGACGGCGGCAGGATTGTATTTGCGGGCGCTCGGCGCGAGTCGGGCCGGAGGGGTGACGTCATGAGCGCGACATCCCTGGTACGAAAGACGTACGACGGCATCGCCTTGTTCTCCGTCCTTAACGTGGTGTTCGTCGGAGGGCTCGTCGCCTACTTGATTTCCAGTGGGGCTGTGGATGCTGAGAAGTTTCGCAAGTTCGTCGCTGTGATTCGCGGCGCGGAGTTGGCTGAAACGGATGGGGCAAACGCCGATCCGGCGGTCGTCGAGGAGACCGGGACGCCGCCTCAGGGTCTGCCGTTCACGCCTGCGACGGCGCAGATCGATCTGGAAGTGTACCGCCGGGAGGCGGATCGTATTCAAGAAGAGTTGCGTCAGCGCCTCGCGTTGAGCAACAGTATCTTGCTCCGTACGACGACGGAGCGACAGAACTTCCGGCGCGAGCGAGAGGATGCCGCCAAGGAAAGCGAAGGCAAAAAAAGAGAAAGACAAACGGCGGGCTTTCAGAAGCAAGTCGCCATTCTCGAAGGTGTCAAACCGAAGACGGCGATCGAACACTTGCTGAGCATCGGTGATCCGGAGGAAGCCGCGGCAATCCTGATGGGGATGGATGATCGTAGAGCCAAACGGATCGTCGAGGCGGCCAAGACACCGTCACAGCGGCAGAAGATAGGTGCGATCCTGCAAAAATTGAAAGACGCGCCGACGGGCGGCCGGGCGGCACCGTAATGCGAGAGGAGAAGGACCAAGGAGAATGAGCATGGTGATGGATCAAACGACGACGCGGGCGGCAGCCCTACCGGTACCCACTCGCGAGCGCCATGAAGATGGATCGCAGGATGACCGGGCCGGCGATGTTTCCCAGAACGCGTCGCCGGCGTTTGATGCACTTGTGGTCGCGCTGCGGGCGTCGAATCGCTCCGCGCGTCTGGGCCGGAACATGGCATCGCCGTCGCAGATGTTCGAGGCGCAGAATCACAATGCCCATGACGCCCGCATGCAGGCACTCGAGGCGCATAATCGAGAGAATCGCCTATCGGGGCAGGGGACAAGAGAGACGGATCCAACCAGCATCGCCGCGCGGAGCGCGGCAAAAAAGGCGGAATCCACTGATGATTTCGTGGGTGATGATCGGCTCAAACGCGGCTTCGAAGCGCGTCGACCGGTGGCGAATCTGACGTCTCGGGAATCTCGTGGTGATCAAGTCAATGAGATCGCGGTTCGCCGTGGAAGAGAGAAGATGGGTGGACCCTCGTTCGATCGACTTGGGCTCGGTGATCGCTCTACAAGTTCAGAATCGTCAGTTGCGCGGACGCCACACTCGAGATCGACGCCAGTGGTCAAGACGGAGACGGGAACGGTGTCTGTCAGCATGCCAAGTTCGGCCGCCCCTGTCTTCGGAACGGTCATGCAGCGCGGCGGCGTGGGAAAC
>JADFHP010000013.1 GCA_022567135.1 Chloroflexota bacterium | reverse complement strand
TGCTGATAGACGCCTGGCCCTGTTCCGCGAGCCGCTTCTGCAGCCAATCCGGCGACGGCCCAGGCTTCAAATTCTGCAAGACCGTGGCAGTATATCGACCACAAAGATCAGGGTCGGCAATTCGCACCGTCGCCAGGCTGTCCACCGGCGGACCTTCTTCTGCGTACGTCAGATCGGGCTCGGTTATGGCCATCCCGGTGAGAGCCGCCAGCTCCCGGGCAACACCCAGCACCGAGAGGCAGTCGGGCCGGTTGGGCGTTAGATCGAGGTCGAACACAGCCTCGCCAAGATAGTCCGCCAGCGGCGTGCCGACCGGCGCGTCGTCGGGCAACACGAGGATTCCCTCGTGCTCGTCACTTAGTCCCAGCTCCCGCTCTGAGCAGACCATGCCGTTCGATACGACGCCGCGAATCTTCGAGCGCTTCAGCTTGCCGGCGCCGCCCTTGCGCGCGTCGATAAGCATCGCGCCAAGCCCCGCGTACGCGATCTTCTGCCCGGCAGCGACGTTCGGTGCCCCGCAGACGACCTCGTCGGTCCCCTCGTCGCCCCCGTACTCCACGGTGACCAGCTTCAGCCGGTCCGCGTTCGGGTGCGGATTCACTTCGAGCGCATGGCCCACGACCACCGGGCCCCACTCGGATCCCGTCTGCTCGATCGTCGCGACCTCCGTACCCGCCATCGTCAGCCGATGAGCGACCTCCTCCAGCGGCAGGTCGATCTCAACGTACTCTCTAAGCCAGGAAACAGGTGCTTTCATGCGTGGGTGCTTGCGTGCTTGTGGTGCCGGAAACCTGAGGCGCTAAAACTGCGAAAGAAATCTGAGATCGCCCGCCGCGAAAAGGCGGACATCGTCAATGCCGTGGCGCAACATGGCGATCCGCTCGACGCCCATGCCGGCGGCAAAACCGGTGTACTTCTCGGAGTCGTAGCCTACGCCCTCGAGTACCTTCGGGTGGACCATGCCGGCGCCCATGATCTCGATCCAACCGGAGCCCGAACAGGTGCGGCAGCCATCCCCTCCACACCTGAAACAGTCGATCGCCATCTCCGCTCCCGGCTCGACAAACGGAAAGAAGTCGACCCTGAACCGGACCCTGCGGTCGGGACCGAATATCCGCCGCGCGAACTCGTACAGCGTGCCCTTCATGTCGGCGAATGAGATGCCCTCGTCCACCGCCAGCACTTCCACCTGGAAGAACTGCCACTCATGCGTCGCGTCGGTGGCTTCATGGCGGAAACAACGCCCGGGACTCACAATCCGTATCGGTGGCTCTGTCTTCTCCATCATCCGGATCTGCATCGGCGACGTCTGGGTTTTCAGCAGCATAGAGCCGTTGGCGTCACTTTCCGGCGCGTCCAACCAAAAGGTGTCCTGCATGTCGCGCGCCGGGTGGCCAGGCGGGATGTTCAAGGCGTCGAAGTTATACTGCTCCCACTCAACATCCGGCCCCTCGACCGTCTGGAACCCCATCGCCGCGAACGCGTCCGTGATATCCCGTATCGTCTGCGTCACAGGATGAAGCCCGCCCCGGTTGCCTCGCCTGCCCGGAAGCGTGACATCGAGCCGCTCGGCCTTGGGGGACGACGCATTCCGCAACTCGTCCGTCCGGGCCTGCAACTGCTCCTCGAGCGCGCCGCGCAACTGATTCGCCGCAGCGCCCACCGTCCTTCGCTCTTCAACCGGCAAGCTCGACAGACCTCGAAGTATGGCGGTTAGCTGGCCCTTGCGGCCCAGATACTTGACCCGCCACGCATCCAGTTCGCCACCATCAGACGCCTGGCCAAGTTCAGCCAGCGCACTGGCGCGCAAAGCCTCGGTGCCGCCCTCGGACGGAACTTCTGACGATGAAGAAGCTTCTGAACGTGAAGACAATGCTCTCTGTGTCCAAGCGCGCACGCTATGCGCGCGTAGTTAGTGCCAATTATATGGCGGCGGCTTCCGCCGATTATATGGGCGGAGGGCGAACCCGGCGGGCCGGGCGCTAAACCCGGAAGCGCTTCCAGTCCCTCTCGAACCGCTCCTTCTTGCGCGCTCCCCGCGCCGATGGCGATGTCAGCCGGACGTCCGGCTTACCCTCAGCCATGAAGCGGCCCGTCACCAACGCCGTTACGTTGGGGTTGAACCCGAGGAAACAGTATCCCTCGCCCGGAAAGTCCATCGCCTCAGTGCCGTTTATCGCCGCCGCAATATTCTGGCCCACAGTCTCGCCCTCGGCGGACGCGAACACCCCTGCCTTCGGCACGCCGCGGCCGTTCGCCATCGGCACCGCGTTCACGTCGCCGATCGCGTAAACGCCGGCCTCATTCGTTTCCAGCGTCTTCGGGTCCACCTTCACCCAGCCGCCCTCGCCAATCAGCCCAGTATTCGAAACCCCGCGCACCAGCCCGGCCACGACGTGATGCGGAATCGTCACCGCAACATCAACGTCGCTCGAATCGCCGTTCCCGTACTGGACCGCGCGGCCGTCCGCCGCCACCTCCGTCACAGGCGCCTCGGTCTTCAATTCGATACCTTTGCGGTCCAGGGCCCGCCGAATCAGCGACATCGCATCCGGCCCCGCAACCGGCACCGGCCCCGGCTCGGGCGTCGCAACCTCGATCTCGATATCAGCGCGAATGCCGCGCTCCCGGAACCACCAGTCCATATACATCGCCGCCTCATACGGAGCAGGCGGGCACTTGTACGGCACGCTGGCCACGCCGATCGCAATCCTGCCCTTCTTGATCCGGCTGAGCCGCCGCCGCAAACGTCGCGCCGTGTCGATGTTGTAGAACGAGTACGCCTCCGCCGAGCCCGGAACGTGGTCCCAGTCATATTCGGCCCCGGCCGCGATCACGAGATAGTCGTACTCCAGCGTCCCACCCGACGTGTCCACAGTCTTGCCGGCGTAGTCGATCGACGACACCTCCGCCTGCAAAAAGTTGATCCCGCGATTCGCCAGCACGCCGAGCGAACGACTCGACCGCTCAACCTCACGTTGGCCCACGATCAACAGCGGATTCATGCCGCAGAGGAATGTCTTCCTGTTCCGGTCCACCAGCGTCACGATGTGCTCGGCGTCCAGCGACGCTCTCGCCTTGATCGCCGCCGCCGCGCCGCCGAAACCCCCGCCGATCACGACCACTTTCTTGCCCGCCACTGACGCCTCCCAACGCATCTCGAATATAACCACGCAATTCTAGCTGCGCCCTGCATGCTGGCAACCCGGGAGCGATCCAGGCCCGGTGTACCATTGCTCAACCTACTCGCTGCCGGCTGCAGTAGCCGATTTCAAGGAGCAGATGACATGGCTGAGTCATCACGAAGCAGCGATGCGATAGGTCGCCTGGAAGCGATTTGCATCGACGTGAGTGACATAGAGCGCGCCGCCACTTTCTGGGGTGCGTTGCTTGGCTTTCAGCCGGGACGACCCGATAGGGGGTGGGTAAAAGTCGGGAATCTTACGTCCGACACGCGATTGATTCTGCAGCAAGTCCCTGAAGACAAAATCATCAAGAACCGGGTTCATCTCGACCTCTACGTCGACGACGTCGAGCAGGCCGTGCAGCAGTTAGAGGTTCGGGGCGGCACGAAGCTCGAAGATCGTGATGACGGCCAGGGCCCTTTCAGCGTGATGGCCGATCCAGACGGCAACGAATTCTGTATATTCAAGCCAACCTCGAATTAAGATGCCATCTCCCTGATCAGATCTGAATTGCCCATCACCCGACAGCCACCGGAATAGATATGCCTGGCCAGAAAAAACTACCGCTCATACCCACCAGCGTAGTCGGCAGCCACGGCCTGCCCGGCTGGCTCTACTCATCGCTCGATCGCGTCGATCACGGTGAGTTCGGCCCCACCGACGAGCGCGAGCTATACGACGACGCCGTCAAACTCGCCATCATGGACCAGGAGCGCGCCGGCATCGACCTCATCACAGACGGCGAGATGCGGCGCTGGAAGTTCGTCCAGAGCTTCTACTCACGAATGACCGGCCTCACCTCCCAGGAGCCTTTGCGAAAGCTCGGCCCCGAAGGCTACGACTCCGTCCCGCGTTACGTCGCCACGGAGAAGATAAAGGTCCCGGACGGCCTCGGCATCGTCGATGAGTTCGAGTATGCGAAATCCCAGGCCACACACAACCTCAAGGCCACCTGCCCCGGTCCGGTCACGATGTCCATCCACATCCGCGAGCGCCCCAGCGCATACAAGAACCGGCTCGAGCTGGCCAACGAGTTCGTCGGCCCCATCAACGCCGAGCTGAAAGCGCTCGAGGCCGCCGGCGCCACCCACATCCAGATCGACGAGCCGTCACACTCCATCATCGGCGGCACCGTCAAGGATTACGTCGATCTCTTCAACCGCACCGTCGAGGGCGTCAAGGCCCGCGTCGGCCTCCACATCTGCTTCGGCAACCTCGCCAGCCGCCCCCGCTTCGAGCGCGGCTACGCAAACATCTTCCCCGACATCATGGACGTCACCGCCGACGAGCTGGTACTCGAGTTCGCCAACCGGGAGATGCGTGACATAGAGGTCTGCGAGCAGATCACGGAAGCCAAGGACGTCATGATCGGCGTCGTAGACGTGAAATCGTTCTACACAGAGAAGCCCGAAGAGGTCGCGAGCAAAATCCGCACCGTCCTCAAAAACTCGCCCGCCGAGCGCGTCGGCATCGTCCCCGACTGCGGCTTCTTCACCGTCCCCCGCTGGCTAACCGTCCGCAAACTCGAATCCCTCGTAGGGGGCGCAAAAATCATCCGCAAAGAACTCACCGGGTAATTGGGCGCGAGGTCGCCCAGAGATCGTTATCGTGATCAAGCCCGCCATCGATCTCGCCCAGATCACCGGCCTGCTCCACGATCTATTCGACCAGCCGCCCACGGCGATTCAGCCGATCGGCTCCGGCCAGATCGCCCGCGTCTTTTCTTTCCAAACCACGGGCCAGGCTTACGTCATCCGCTTCGTCACTGGCGAACACGCCCCTTCGCTCGCCAAGGACCAGTTCATCGCCGACAGACTGGCACCTACCGGCATCCCCGTACCTCCCGTCACCCACACCGGCACGTTCAACGAATTCCACTTCGCCATCGCCCCGAAGTACCCGGGTGTGCAACTCGACCAGCTAGAAAAATCGGACTACCTGAACCTCGCCCCGGCCATGATTGAAAATCTGGACCAGATCCACCAGGTAGATATCCGAGACACCCAGAACTACGGCTACTTCGATGGATATGGCATCGGCCCCTCGGCCACATGGCCGGAATACCTCCTGACCGCCAAATGGAACCCGAAGTACGATGACTCATTCTTGGACCGAGTGTTCTTCGACCACGTCTACGATCAGATGAACGCACGGCTGCAATACTGTCCGTCAGAACGCTATCTGGTGCACGCCGACTACGGTTGGGGCAACGTCCTCGCAGAAGATGGAAAGATCACCGCCGTCCTCGACTGGGCAAACGCCCTCTTTGGCGACTTTCTCTATGATGTCGCCTGGCTCGATCTCGGCTCACCGGAACTCGACCTGCGAGCGCGCTTCAAGCGGTATTACCAGGAGCAAAATCGCCAGATCGAAAACTACGAGCAGCGCATCGTCTGCTACCAGTGCCACGTCAGCCTCGAAGCTCAGCTCTGGTACGCGACGTCGGACCAGCCGAAGATGTTCGAATGGATGCGTGACCGAACCCTGCACCTCCTGAACCGTGACTGAGCACGGAAAATACCGCCCGTAGTACACGCCCCATTCGACCGCGCCCTCGCCCGGACTGCTCCGCGAACGTCGGCGACCAGCCCGCGATTTGCGACGCCACGATGATGTTGTCCAGGCTCAAGAGCGGATCCTCCGGGTCGATCGGCTCCACCTCCGTCGTGCCACTCCGACCTCGCACCACCTCAATCCCCGCATCGGTAATCACACTCTCAGGCGCATGGGTCAAACCGGCGATCGCGACTCTCAACAACATGACTGCTTTCCTCTCACTGGACGTACGCGGATATCAGGCTGAGGTGATGGATAGAACGTACGAGGCGGAGATGGTCTCCCACCAGTTTCCTTGACGCAGACGGGCACTCGGCATAGGCTCCGCCATTGCCACTGGCTTGAGAGCCGGTAAGAGGCGGGGACGGCTGCTCAAATTGAGCCTGGAGAACAAAATGCCCTACAACATCAACCACATCCACCTGAAGTCAGACGATCCCGAGAAGTCGGCAAACTGGTGGGTCAGCGCCTTCAATTTCACCATCCTCAGCGACGCCACCCGCGACTCTGGCGACCGCTTCATCCGCTGCCAGAGTGAGGGCGGCTTGATCGTCAACATCTCCGGCGCGCGCACCGGCGAGAACATGGGCCAGGGTAACTCAGACGCCCACTGGGGCCTCGAGCACTTCGGCTTCGACTCCGAGAACCTCGAAGCCGACATCGAGCGGCTTGAAGCCCTCGGCGCGAAGCTGGTCGACGGCCCGCGCGGCGATGGTCCCAGGATCTGCTTCCTCGCCTGCCCCGACGACGTCCGCATCGAGCTGATCCAGCAATAGCGGCTCGCGGCTATTCCCATGCCCGACACGCTTCGCGTGGCCCTGGTCGGCGCCGCCGGCAGAGTCGCCGCGCCATGCCACCTTCACGCATGGCGAATGGTCGACCGCGGCGAACTCGTAGCAGTATGTGACGTCGATAAAAGTGCCATCACCCGGATCAGCGATGGCTGGGCCATTAATAAAACTTTCATCGACTATGAGGCGCTTCTCGCTGACCCCGGCATCGACGCCGTGGACATCGTCACCCCGCCGTTCCTCCACGCCGAAATGACCATCGCCGCAACCGCGGCAGGCAAACACGTCTACGTCGAAAAGCCGATGGCAAGGTCGGCCGGTGAGACCCGGGCGATGATCGACGCGGCCGCGGCAGCGGGCGTAACTCTCATGGTCGGTGAAAGTTATGTATTCCAGGGCTCGCACATGATGGCTCGCGAACTCATCGACGCCGGTGAGATCGGCGATGTCCTGCACGTGCGGCAGACCAAAGGGCCGTGGGTCATGCGGCCGGACGAGCTGGAACGCCTTGAAGGCAAGGGACACTTCACCCCATGGCGCACCGACCCCGAGCTATCGGGCGGCGGCCCCTTCCCGTGGCTCATGGACCACGGCGCGCACTTCTTCGCAACAGCCCGCTACCTGGCAGCCGATGAGCCGATCGACACCGTCTCGACGCTGGCCGTGGATATGACGGGCACTCGAGGCGGCGCAGGCGGTGAGGCGCGCCAGGACAGCGTGTTCTCCGTCTCCTGGCGATACGCAAACCCGGCCCTGGACGGCCTCTGGACAAGAGTGACAGGACCGCCCGAGGCGTCCGAGTTCATCGGCTTCCGAACCGAAGTCTTCGGCGAGCGAGGCATGATCCGAGTCTTTGGCGAAGGCGGCGGCGCACCGGCCGGAAGGGAACAGCCGCCACCCGTGACGCTGATCGCAGGCGGGAATATCCGGACCTTCGACCCCGACGACGGCGAGGACCGGGCATGGCTCTCCAACGTCAACTACTACGACCGCGCCCACGCCAATGCCCTGCAGCACTTCACCGACTCGGTTCTCGACAGCACCGCGCCGCGCTACGGCGGCGGAGACGGCGCTGCGGACATCGCCGCCACGCTGGCATCCATCAAGAGCGCTATCGACGGCGCGCCCGTCCGGGTCGCCGATCTGCCCCTGGACTGGACGGCCTACGGCGCCTGAAGTTCCTGCACGACAAAGACGACCGGTATGACCTGCGGTGAATCGCGGGCTACCGGCAGGCCGACGACCGTCACTGACGCCTCATATCGGCCCGGAGAGAGCCCCGACGAGTCGAAGTGGACCACGAGCTGATCGAACTCCCCTTCCTCCGCCTCCAGCGGCCTGGAAACATCGAGCCATGGCGCCTCATCCGGCGGCAGATAGTCCCACTCGAACGGGCCTGGCCCATCCAGGCTCACCGTAAATACCTCCGTGTACTCCTCGCCGGGCCCGAGGATCGCAGTAACGCTCGAAGGAACGACGCCGAGCACCGGCAACCGGTTGATGAACGTCTCCTCAAACGTTTTCGGGTCGCCCAGCAGCGCCACTACCTCCTCGATAGTGATATCCGCGATCAAGAGACTTTCAGAGAACTCCTCCTCGAACGGCGGCGTGTAGGGTAGGAGTGTCGCGGTGGGCGCAGGCAGGCCCGAATCAACGCTGGCGCCGCACGCGACGGCTGCCACAGCGGTAATCGCCGCCAGAACACCCAGAAATCGCCCCGTTATTGACAAATTAGCCCCTCATCGCGGCCGCTGATCAACCCCTACAGCCTAGTACGACCGGATTTACCATAGAGCCGTCCCTTCCGCGGGGAAACACTTCTCGCTGGGAAATACCGCGCCCCATTCCTTCCAGCATCACCGCCGCCCACGCTCGCGCGTGCGCGCGTGTTGGCAAATACGAATTTCTCTGGTAAAATTCAGGGAAGAATCCGCGAGCGTAGACGCGCTTGCAAACGCCGATATTCGGCGGTTTTTTTTAACCCTTGGAAATCCGTTCCCGTGGTTGAGCGCGTCCGTGCCCGAACCGAGTCCACAGATTCACCGAAGGGCGTCCGATTGACAGCCCGAATTGATCCGACCACCTCTGATCAGGAGACCTTATGACCCAGACTTCCCGGACCGGCGCTCAAGAGGAATATACCGCCGCTGATATCGAGGTTATGGAGGGGCTCGAGGCCGTGCGGCTACGCCCCGGCATGTACATCGGGACCACCGGCCCGCCAGGCCTTCAGCACCTGATCCAGGAAGTAGTCGACAACGCGGTCGACGAAGCGATGGCGGGCTTCAACGACACGGTCGACGTCACGCTTCACGCCGATGGCTCGATAACGGTTCACGATAAAGGCCGCGGCATCCCGATCGACACGCACGAGAAGACCGGTAAATCGGCGCTGGAAACGGTCCTGACCACGCTGCATGCCGGCGGTAAGTTCGGGGGCAAGTCCTACCAGGTTTCAGGCGGTCTGCACGGTGTCGGCGTCTCCATCGTGAACGCCCTCTCTGAATCGATGACCGTCCAGGTTCGGCGAAACGGCAACGTCTACACTCAGAGCTATGAACTCGGCATCCCTACGGGCGAGATGGAAACCCGGGTCAGAACCGATGATGACTACGAGGGATCAGGCACGACCGTCACGTGGATGCCTGACCACTCGATCTTCAAGGAAATCGCCTACGACTTCAACGCCATCGCCAATCGTTTCAGGGAGATGGCCTATCTGAATAGCTCTCTGTCGATTCGCTTCAAGAGTGATTGGCATGAAGAGCTCTGGCCGTTCAATGAAGTGACGTACTTCTTCGACGGCGGCGTTGAGAGCATGGTTCGAGCGCTGAATCGCCGGCGCAGGCCAATCCACGATACCGTCATGTACGCGAGCGGCGAGGTGGACGAGATCTTCGTCGAGGTCGCGTTCCAGTACAACGAATCGTTCAACGAGAACTCACTCGCCTTCGCCAACTGCATCAACACCACGGACGGCGGGTCGCACGTAACGGGATTCCGCGCCGCGCTGACGCGAGTCCTGAACGACTACGGCAAAAAGTCCGGCTTGCTCAAAGATGACGTCGGCAGCCTTTCGGGCGAGGACGTTCGGGAGGGGATTCTGAGCATCATCAGCGTCAAGATGAAGGATCCTCAGTTCGAGGGCCAGACCAAGGGCCGGCTCGGCAACCCCGAGGTCCGGGGCGCAGTGGAGACTGTGATGGGCCGGTTGCTCGCAGAGTACCTGGAAGACAACCCGGTCGATGCCCGAAAGATTCTCGATAAATCCCTGACGGCATCCCGCGCCAGGGAAGCGGCGCGCAAGGCCCGCGACATGGTCATCCGCAAGACTGCCATGGAGGGCGGCTCGCTGCCCGGCAAGCTCGCTGACTGCTCGGAAAAAGATCCGGCAAAGAGCGAACTATTCATCGTGGAGGGCCAGTCGGCCGGCGGATCTGCCAAGCAGGGACGCGACCGAAGGTTCCAGGCGATTCTGCCCCTGCGCGGAAAGATCCTGAATGTCGAAAAGGCGCGGCCGGACCGGATGCTCGCCCACGAGGAGATCGCGGCGCTGGTCACAGCGCTGGGCGCAGGCCTTGGCGAAGACTATGACCCGGAGCGGCTCCGCTATCACCGCGTGGTGATAATGACCGACGCCGACGTAGACGGATCACATATCCGCACGCTTCTGCTGACATTCTTCTACCGGAACATGCCGCAGCTGATCGCCGACGGCCATCTCTACATCGGACAGCCGCCGCTCTACCGGGCCTCGCGGGGCCGGTCGGCGCGATGGCTCTATTCAGAGCAGGATCTGGACCGCTGGCTCGCTCAACGCGTTTACGGAGACATCAAGGTAACCGCGCAGGGCGAAGATGAGGATGGCAAGGGCATCTCTCTGGCAGGTGAGCGCCTGGGCGCTATCCTCGGCCCGCTGCGTGACTACGCGGACGCTCTAATCACCCTGAACGCGCTCGGCATCCCAGAAGGCGTCGCAGCCAGCCTGATTTCCGACCCGGAATATCAAAATCTCGATCTGAAACCTGACCTTCCGGAGATTGTGGCAACGCCGGAAGCCAGCCTGTTCGATGACCCGGTTCCGATGGGCGATACCGAATCCCCTGAAAGTGCCGATTCTTCCCTTGAGGCTACTGGTGAAGCTCCTGGCGAGGCGGATGACGAGGCGGATAACGAGGCTGCTGGTGAATCCGACGCCGAGTACGTGGATGAAGTGGTCGAGCCTGAGCCGATCCCAGAAAAGACGATCGATATCGACGGCTACACCCTGACTCGGACGATCTACGAACACCCGGCTCTCAAGCGTGCCCGCCAGCTCCACGATCGCGTTCGGCCTCTGGTCGAAGCCGGAATGATGCAGATTTCGAAGGACGACAAGGTCGTCTCTGACGAAGTGACATGGCAGGACCTCCCGGCGGTTCTCGAACGGACAACCGATCGCTCGGGCGTGTCGATTCAGCGCTACAAGGGCCTCGGCGAAATGAATGCCGACCAGCTCTGGGAGACCACGATGGACCCCGCCAATCGTGTCTTCTTGCTGGTGACTGCCGAGGATCCGATGCTGGCAGACGAGATATTCCGAACGCTCATGGGAGACGATGTGCAGCCGCGACGCGACTTCATCCGCACCCACGCGCTCGAAGTGAAAAACCTGGACGTCTAGGAGTTCTCCCCAGGTAGACGAGGGGCTTGCCCCTCCCGACTCTGGCCCACCATCCGGCCCTGAAGAGCGGGGCGAGCCCCGCAGCTACCAAAATCAGACCCCGCTCACATCTCCGGTAGACGAGGGGACTGCCCCTCCCGAGCGCCGCAGGCCACCTACGCGGGACGGCCGCAGACGCCCCAAATCCCCAGGTAGACGAGGGGCTTGCCCCTCCCGACTGGGGGGTCAGGCGGTGGCCACTCTCACATCGCCGTCGGCCGTGGCCTCCAGCAACGTTGCGTAGTTGTAGCCGCGCGCTCTGAGCTTCTCACTGCCGCCCTGGCGCCTGTCCAGGATCGATAGCACGCGCACGACTTTGCACCCCATCGCCTCGGCGGCATCTATGGCCGCGAACATGCTGCCGCCGGTTGACAGCGAACCATCGATGATCGCCACGTCCATTCCCGGCTCCACCGGGCCCTCCACCTGCTTGCCCATGCCATGCGCCTTCGCTTCGCTTCTGACGAGGAAGCCCCGGAGTGGCGTTCCCTTCTGCTCGCTGAGCAATGTTATGGCGCCCACGATGGGGTCCGCTGCAATCGTTGGGCCCCCAACAGCAGCGGCGGGAGTTTCCGCGATCAGGGGCAAGAAGGCGTTCGCGATCTCATGAAGACCCTTTGGATGCAGTGAAAGCAGGCGGTCATCGAAGTAGTAGCTGCTGGTCTGTCCCGAAGTCAGCGTGAACTCCCCGAACTGCAACGACCCCAGCTCTTTCGCCAGCTCCAGAATCCTCGCGGCCCGGTCGTGCCCCGAATCCTCCACAGGCTATTCTTCCTCCCTGTAGCCCGGGATGGGCGGGTAAAGCCTCTTGCTCTGAATGTACCGCTCAACCTCAGGCGGAACCATACCAGTGATCGTACTACCGTTCGCCAGGGCATCGCGAATTACTGCGCCGCTCATCTCCGACTGCAGCGTGTTCACATAAATGGCGTCACGTGCCGGGTGGCCCGCGGGAAGGTCGGTTGACGGCAACTGGTCCGGCCTGCCCACGACAACGATCGTGGCGGCGGCGGCAAGTTTCTCCGGCTCACGCCAGCGGGCAAGCTGTAGTGCTGCGTCGGCGCCGACGATCAGGTAAAGCGCCGCATCCGTCCCCACTGCCGCACCGACGTCCCTCACCGTATCGACGCTGTACGTGGGCCCGGGCCGCTCAGCATCCACGGTGGAGAGGAGAAAGCGATCGTCGCCGCCGATTGCCAGTTCGACCATGGCAATGCGATCTTCTATCGAAGCGATAGGGGGCCGTCGCAGATAGGGATCCCCGGCGGGGACGAAATAGACGACGTCCAGATCCAATTCTTCGGCAGCGGCATCCGCCACACCCAGATGCCCCGCGTGTATCGGGTCGAATGTGCCGCCGAATATGCCTGCGCGCCGCCCGGCCGCGCTACTCCCAGACGAAGTTCCACTCGCCAATCGCGACCTCGTCTCCCGACTTTATGCCGAGCTCCACCAGGCTTTCAGTCACGCCCAGCCTCTTCAACTGATCACGCATCTGGACCTGCGCCTTCCATTTCGATAGATCGCTCCCGGTTGCCAGCCTCACTGCACGCGGGTGGAGTACCAGGAATCCATCTTTCGTGCGGATGGCCGCTGCAGCGGGCTCGGCATCCACTACAGGCCTCAAAACGGGCACGTCCTCCCCCGGGCCGGCCGTGCCGTCGTCTCGTAACGTCACCGCATCGTACGCGTCCAGCGCGTCACCGCCAGTCTCCTGTTCGTTGTGCAATCGGAACATGGCGTCCTTGAGGCCATCGAGACCAGTGCGGCCCACCGCCGAGATGAACAACACCTCCCGTTCAACGCCCGCCTCGGCCATCAGTTCCCGCTTTATCTCACTCTGAAGCAGTTCAACCTCTGGAATGTCGACCTTGTTCACAACTACGATCTGCGGCTTCTCCAGCAAACGGCTATCAAACTGGCCAAGCTCGCTGTTTATCGTCCGTAAACGCCCCACGGCGTCTCCTTCTCCGCCATCGATGAGGTGCACGATAACGCGAGTTCGCTCCACGTGGCGCAGGAACTCATGCCCCAGGCCGATTCCCTCGTGAGCACCTTCGATCAATCCCGGGATATCGATGGCCACAAGCGTCTGCATATGATGCTCCACGACGCCCAGATACGGCTCAAGCGTGGTAAACGGATAGTCCGCCACTTTTGGCGTCGCATTCGACAGCGCTGCGAGCAGGCTGGACTTACCGGCATTAGGCAGACCCACGAACCCGACATCCGCGATCAGCTTCAACTCCAACTTGAGCACACGCTTCTTGCCTTCTTCACCGGCCTCCGCCAGCAGTGGCTCACGAAGTGTAGAGGTGACGAACCGGGCGTTGCCTCTGCCGCCCCGTCCACCCTGCGCCACTAGCATTCGTTGTGCATGCAGAGTCAGATCGCCGATCAGCTCCCGCGACTCGTCATCCCCGGTTAGCTCATATACCTGCGTGCCTACAGGAACGATAATCTCGAATACTTCGCCGTCTTTTCCACTCTTGTTCGAGCCACCGCCAAATACGCCTGCCTTCGCCTTGAACTCCCTCTTGTACCGAAACGCGTTCAACGTATTTATGCCTCTGTCAGCCACGAGGTACATATCGCCACCCCGTCCCCCGTCTCCGCCGGCCGGTCCACCACGCGGCACGAACTTCTCCCGACGGAACGCTATCGTGCCGCCACCGCCTGCCCCTGCGCTAACGGTGATTCTTGCCTGGTCGAGCATGGTGATTATCTAGTTACTTATCGACACAAAAAATCGAACGCGAACTCAGTAACAGTAAGCGCGTGGAAAGTGAGGATATCTGCCATATTCCAGTATCGCGCGTATCCCTTTGCTTGTGGATGGCGGAGGCATATTCGGTGGTGCGAATAGGCCGGGCAGAGGAAGTCATCTGAATAGAGAGAGGACAGTCTCGCCAAAAATTGCGCTATCAACAACCCCCAATAGGCGTAGCGCACCTTCTCCACAGAAGGGACGGGGGTTATCCACAGGCAGTGGGTGCCTCTATTAGCGCATGCCGGGACGTCTCGAACGTATATCTGGCGCTATTGCGGGCGCTGTGTCAGGCAGATTTGCGGGCGGAGACGGTCTGCCGGATATGGACGAGATCCTGCCTGAGAAGCGGCTCTTGCTCAACCTGCGATTCCAGACGCTTTTGCGCATAGAGAACCGTGGAGTGATCCTTGCCGCCGAGAAGATTGCCGATCCGAGTGGACGAAAGACCGCTTTCCTCCCTGAGGAGGTACATCGCCACTCTGCGGGCCAGGGCTGTGTGCTTGTCGCGGCGCCGGCCACAGAGAATCTCTACTTCCACTCCGAAGTGCTCTGCAACGACGTCCATCACCATCTCCGGCTTGGCCGGCTGCTGCCGACCCGCGGCGAACATGTCGACGAGCATCGTGCTGACCGTCTCGACGGTCAGCGGCGCTCTCGTCAAATGAGCGTATGCGACGATCTTGTTGAGGCAGCCCTCCAGTTCTCGGACGTTCGCAAGGGGCTTCCGGGCCAGCAGGTCCAACACGTCGTGACTCAGTGTGACGCCAAGCGCGTCGGCCTTGTTCCGGAGAATCGCGACGCGAGTCTCGTAATCGGGTGGCTGTATATCCACGACCAGCCCACCCTCGAGGCGGGACTGGATCCGTTCCTCCAGCAGCGACTTGCGCGCCGGCTCGTCTCCGGTGACGATCACCTGCCGCCCGAGCATGTGCAGCTCATTGAAGGTATGGAAAAAGCCCTCCTGGGTCTGTTGCTTGCCGGCGATGAACTGAATGTCGTCGATCAACAGCGCTTCGGCGCTTCGGTACCGCTCCCTGAACTGCTCAGTCTGACCCTCACGGATGGCGCGAATGTACTCATTAGTGAAGCGCTCGGAACTCACGTATATGACGTTCAGTCCGCTTTCTATGAGTTCATGAGCGATGGCCTGTACCAGGTGGGTCTTGCCAAGCCCGGTTGCAGACCAGATATACAGGGGGTTGTAAAGACGGCCCGGCCGTTCCGCGACCGCGGTCGCGGCAGCGTGTGCGAGTTCGTTCGACGGACCGGTGATGAAGTTTTTAAACGTGAACTTCGGGTTCAGCCTGATCCATGAGTCGTCTGAAATGGAGCCGGTGGTGCCCGCTCGGGGTAGTGTTCCTGGAACTGAACCCAGGACACTTTTGGCGTCAAGCACTTCGAAACTTACCGGAGTGGGCTTGTTCGCGACGCGCTCAACGGCGCGCGAGATAGTCGAGGAGAGGCGGCGTTCCAGCATCTCAGCGGCGAACGCGCTTTTCGTGCCGACCACCAGTCTGTCCCCCTGAAAGCCCACCGCGGTCGTATCCTTGAGCCAGGTATCAAAATTTGGTTTCGGAATCTCTACCTGGAGGTAGCCGAGGGCCGCGCTCCACAGCTGTTGAGGGTGTAACTGAGTCAGCGGACTCCTCCAAAAAAGGGGAAACTTCACCTGCGGACCTGATGAGGTTTTTCTAAAAAACCGCAAAAAATGATCGGGCTGAAGCGACTGCCTGGGACGCTCCCCATCCGGGGGAGACTTTCGCCCAACCCGAGGTGAAACTTAGCATGAACCATACCCAAGGAATCAACCCCCCGGAGGGCCCAATTTCAGATAGAGCCTGGGGAAAACGTGGATCAATTTCTCCCAATTTCCGGCCGGTCCTATCTGAGCGACGAATTTCGAAACCGCGAAAACCGCGCTTTGTTTCCCAGGATTTTCAGTCGCGCGCGCAGTCGCGGACCGCGGCGCGACGCCTGTCATGAGCCGCGTCGTTTTTTTTGGATCACCCAGTGACGCGACGACATCGCTCCACGCGATCAACGTAGCGGGTCACGAAATCGCCGCGGTGTATACGCGTCCGGACCGGCCCGCCGGGCGCTCCGGGGATCCGGTGCAGACCCCCGTCAAATCGGCCGCATTGGAAATGGGACTTGAGGTGGCAACGCCGGAATCACTGCGCAATCCAGACGAACATTCAGCACTCAGATCTCTCGGCGCAGACGCCTTCCTGGTGGTTGCATACGGACGGCTGTTGCCCGCAGGGGTACTGGAGATCCCTCCAATGGGAATTCTGAACCTCCACCCATCCCTGTTGCCCCTGTATCGGGGCCCCAGCCCCGTTGCCACTGCGATACTTGAAGGAGTTGAAACGACCGGCGTGACCGTCATACTGCTCGACGAGGGCATGGACACGGGGCCTGTCCTTGCCCGGTCTGAGCCGATACCGATCCGCGAGGATGACACCAGAGATAGCCTGACCTCACGATTGTTCGAACTGGGCGCAAGGCTGCTGGTCGGCACTCTCGAAGGTGTCGAACGGGGGTCCATCACGCCGATTGCTCAGGATGAAGCGCGCGCCACCACCACCCGCCTGCTGAAGCGGGCCGATGGCGAAATCGACTGGGCGAAGTCGGCCGACCAGATCGAGCGCCAGGTCAGGGCCTACGACTCATGGCCCGGGACTTTCACATCCTGGGGGTCCAGGAACCTGAAAATCATCGCCGCACGGGCGCTCCCGGCCGATCACGGCGAGCCCGGAATGGCCCCCGGTCAAGTCGAGGTGGCTGGCGAAAGCCTATTCATCGGAACGGGCGATGGCCGGATTGAGGCCATCAGGGTCCAGCTCGAAGGCCGCCGGGCAGTTTCCGCCTCTGAGTTCCTCCGTGGCCAGTCTTCAATTGCCGGAACCACGCTCGGCGCCTGATCACCCTGCCCCGGCGCCCGCGCGCATGCGTGTGCCGCGTGTTTGAAATTGACGGCGCGGGCGCGCGCACGTAAGCTCGCAACCCCGATACCTGACTGGCCCAGGCGGAAAGAAGTTAACCCAATGCCAATGCGGAAGATCATCAACCACCCCGACAACGTAGAGGACGAGACGATCGCGGGGCTGCTCGCGGCCTTTCCGAACTATCTGAAGAGAATCGACGGGACGAAGCGCGGCCTGATACGGGTCGATGCTCCAATCCAGGGCAAGGTGGCTATTACGACCGGCGGCGGCTCAGGCCACCTGCCGCTGTTTACCGGCTACGTGGGCAAGGGGTTGGCCACCGGCGTCTGCGTTGGCAACGTTTTCTCATCGCCTTCTGCCGAAGATATGCTGGAGGTGGCCAAAGCTGTTCATGGCGGCGAGGGCGTCCTGTTCCTGTACGGCAACTACTCCGGCGACACGATGAACTTCGACATGGCCGCAGAGATGGCGGAGATGGAGGGCCTGACTGTCAAGACCGCCCTCGGCAAAGACGACGTGACGTCTGCTCCGAATGAAGAGATGGACCGGAGGCGCGGGGTAGCCGGCATCTTCTTCGCCTTCAAGATCGCAGGCGCGGCGGCTGAGGAAGGGCGCGATCTGGGCGCAGTTCATGCGGCGGCATCACAGGCCGCGTTCAACACGCGCAGCATGGGCGTGGCGCTTTCGGGAACCACCATTCCGGCCGCTGGTGAGCCCGGATTCGAGGTGCCTGCGGGCGAGATGGAGATGGGAATGGGCATTCACGGCGAACCCGGCGTCAAACGAGGGCCGCTGTTGACGGCCGATGAGATCGCCGGGGATATGCTCGATCGGATCATCCCGGACCTGCCGTTCAGCTCCGGCGATACCGCCGCAGTGCTCGTCAACGGACTTGGAGCAACGGCCCCCGAAGAGCTCTACATCCTGTACAACAAGGCCTCCCAGATACTCAAGGACAGGGGGATCAGCGTGCACAAGGCGTTCATCGGCGAGTACGCGACGTCGATGGAGATGTCGGGCGCATCGATCAGCGTCTGCAGGCTGGACGATGACATGGCGAAGCTACTGGACGCGCCCGCGCATTCGCCGCTACTACTGCAGCAAGTGGGAGGCTAACGCGCTGTGCCGGGGTCTTCTTGCTTCACGATCAGGTTCGTGTAGCCGGTGACGTAGACCATGGGCAGGAAGATGGCGAGAAACACGACGATGCCTGTGCCGCCACCCACCCACGCGCCGAACACGCCTCCCAGAAGCGAGCCCAAAATAAATGAGAGCGGGACCAGCACTTCGCGATCGTATTTCAGATGTTTCATGTAGCTGCCTGCTCCTTCTGTCTGATAAGGATACATATAAAATCCGCCTGAGAGCCGGCCTGAGAGCCCCCCGGGGGTAGAAACTGCGAGCGAATCAATGGCCGATGAAATACTGGATATCCTGCAGGTGGTGGCCGATGAAGTCCCTCCACAGGCGGATACGCTCCGCGAACTTGACGCCAGGCTCGGGGACGGTGATCTTGGCATTACCGTGACGCGCGGTTTTGCGGCGGTTGCAATCGGCTTTCCCGAGGTGCGCGGCAAGCCCGTTAGCGACCAGTTGGCGCGCTCCGGAATGGCGTTCAACCGGGCGGCCGCCTCGACGTTCGGCGTTCTGTTCGCTTCGGCCATGATGCGAGGTGGGATGGCCGTCAAAGGCCGGGACGACGTTGGCCAGGCGGATATCGTGCCGATCGCCCGCGCCGCGTTCCAGGGCCTGAAAGATCGCGGCAAGGCAGATGTTGGCGATAAGACTTTGCTGGACGCGCTTGCGCCCGCGATAGACGCGTTCGAAGAGGCCCAACAGTCCGGCAAGAGCGTGGTCGAGGCGACGGACGCAGCAGTCCAGGCGTGCCGCGCCGGCGTGAAGCGCACCATCGATATGCAGTCGAAGGTCTCGCGTGCAAGCTGGCTGGGCGAGCGCTCCATCGGCGTTCAGGATCCCGGCGCCACGGCGGTGCTTTTCATCCTGGAAGCGGTCCAGAGCTGGGTTCACGCAAACATGTCGGATGAGTAGCCGCAGCGCGGGCTATGACGTGATCGTGATCGGCGCAGGTTCGGCCGGCGCCATCATCGCGTCGCGGCTCTCGGAAGATACCGAGCGAACTGTCCTACTTCTCGAGGCCGGTCCCGACTATCCGGCCGTCGCGGACATTCCCGACCCTCTCAAGTACGGATACCCGTCGCGAGACGGTTCCCGGAAAGTACGCGAAGCCCACGATTGGGGCTACTCTGCGCATGCCACCGACAGCTTTCAAGACATGTTCGTTCCGCGCGGCAGAGTCACCGGGGGCTCCTCAGCCGTCAATGCTCAAATCTTCCTGAGAGGCGTACCGGAAGATTACGACTCATGGGGGTGGGAAGGCAGTGACGAATGGAGCTATCGGAACCTTCTGCCCTACTTCCGCAAGCTCGAGACCGATCTCGATATCGCCGACGACTATCACGGAACGGATGGCCCTATTCCCGCTCGCAGGTGGCCGAAAAACGAGTGGCAGCCGCCGCAGCGCGCTTTTCACGCGGCGTGCATGGAAGCCGGATTTCCAAACTGTGATGATCACAACAACCCCGATACGACGGGCGTAGGCCCCCTGGCGTTCAACAATCCTGACGGTATCCGCTACAGCACCGCGATCGGCTATCTCGCCGAAGCGCGCGACCGGCCCAACCTGACGATCTCCGCCGATAGTTTCGTGCGGCGGCTGGTCTTCGAGGGCAATCGCGCGATCGGCGTGGAGATCGAACGTGGCGGCGAAGTCGTGATTGAGTTCGGCGACGAGATAGTTCTGTCCGCTGGCGCCATCGGCTCGCCCCACATACTGATGCACTCGGGCGTTGGGCCTGCCGCGCGAATCGAGGCGGCGGGCGTGGACGTGGTACACGAATTGCCGGGCATCGGGCGCAACCTGCGCGATCACCCAATGATCTTCGCCACATGGGATTTCGCCGACCGGTCCTGGATCGAGCGGGAAGGCCCCACGATTCAACTTGCGCTCCGCTATACCGCTCCGGGCTCCGATCTACGCAACGACATGATCGTCTTCATGGTTTCGTGGACGCCGAAAGAGAGGGGGCGCTATACGGATCGCAGGACGCCGTATGGCGTCCAGATGAACTGTGTTCTCAACCGGGAACTCAGCGCCGGGGAGCTTTATATCGAGTCAGACGATCCCCATACGCAACCGTTTATCGACTACAACTACCTCGCCGACCCTGAAGACCTGCGCCGCATGCGCGATGGGATACGCCGCTGCGTTGGGATCGGGCGGCGGGCCGCATTCCGGGATATCGTGTCCGATCTGATGGAGCCGTCATGGGACGACCTTCAGGATGACGAGGCCTTGAACGCATGGATGCGCCGCACGGTCACTACCGGCCACCACAGTTCTTGCACCTGCAAGATGGGTCCGGCAAGCGATCCAATGGCTGTCGTGGACCAGTTCGGGATGGTACGAGGGCTTGAGGCACTGCGGATCGCCGATGCCTCGATCATGCCGGACTGTCCGCGAGCGAACACCAACGTCTCGGTGCTGGCAATAGGCGAGCGGATAGCCGACTTCATGCGGGCGTGACCCTCACCGGCCCCGCGAACAGCTCGTCCGGCAGCGGATGGTCGACGCCTTCGGTGGTCACCTTGGCGAACGCTGTGTAGTGGTTTGACTCGCCGCTGACGAGGCTCTTGTTGCCTCCGCCATGGCCCCGAATCCACTCCGGGCTGATCAACCGTTCACCGCTCCATATGCCCTGCGTTGCGACGAGATGGCCGAAGCGCGCCAGGTTGCCGGCGCTCATGACCACCCAGCCTCCGCCGCCCCGCACCACCTGCCCGTTCAGCTCATACGGCGCGTCTAGAAAATCTCCGTAGCCGGGCATGTCCGGGTAAAAATTCCGGTCGTCATGGACGGCCTTGCCGGGGATCCAGTCCCAGTCGGCCGGGCCGATTCCGATCTTCGATAACAGCTTCTCGTCTATGACCGACTTGATGTCTAGGCCCCAGAGCGCCGTGAGGGCCTGCGACAGTCGCCAGATGCCCCCCGAGCTGTAGATGCGCTCTGTGCCCGGCGTCGTGTGCGAGTAGTTGTCGTAGTTCGGGTCGCCGGTCCAGTTGGCCCACTCCGGCACCGGATTCGAGGCCTGCGACTTCATCTGGCCCGAGGACCGCTGCCGCCAGAAGAAGCCGTTCGTGACGGGAAAGCCGCCGTCGTGCCCGTAGGTGATCTGCGAGCCCAGCAGGTGCCGCCAGGTGAGCGTCCGGTGATGACCGGCGTCGAGATGCTTGTGCCCATGCGAGAGCTGGCCTACGCCGGTCCAGGTGTCCCGGATCAGATCGTCAGGCCTGACCAGCCCCGCATCCGCCGCCAGGCCGAATACCGCCCACGTGAACGCCTTGCCGAGCGACGCCGTTTGGAATGCGTAATCGGGGTTGCCCCACGTGTGGACAATATAACCGCCGCGTGTCAGCACCGCGCCCCACTCGCCGTCGCCGTGGCGCTCGCCCTCCCACTGCGCGCCGGTGACGTTGCTGTCGGCGAGGAACCTGCTCCAGGCGGCTTCGTCAAGGCCGGCTTCTTCGGGCGTGATCGACTCCCATGCATCGCCGGGATACGTTATCCAGTCTGGGAGTGGCGCGGGGTCGTCGGGGGCCATCAGACTGCTCCCTGAGGCGCGCTGTCGCATGTCCGCTCCTGCCACGCCCGAAGCCCGCCCGCCATCTCCCTCACGCGATCATGCTGGTCCGTGATGATGAATAGCAGATTAGGCTGATCCGGCATCTGAGTTCCTGTCTGAATTTTCGCCACCTGGATTGTGGGGCCGCCGGGAGCCATTTAATCTGAAGCGGTGTGAATTAGCCACGATGCGAACGGCCGCGGACATCGCGAAGGACGCCGACGCTCGGTGACCTGACTACGTCTGGGGCGTGGCCCAGGCTGGTCGCTGGCTCATGCCGGCCGGTCGCGGCCAGCGCCCGACGGGCACTTCGATGAGCGCGGGCGCGTCGCGATCGATCATGTCCTTGATGGCCACCGTCAGATCCGATGGCTCCTTTACCTGTGTCGATTCGAGCCCGTATGCCTTCGCCAATCTCACATAGTCCGGATTGTGCAGGTCAGACTCGTACTGGCCGCCGAACTCGGCGTCCAGATCGCGCGCCACGTTACCGTAGGAGTTGTCGTTGAAGACCACCAGCACGACGTTGATTCCGTACTTCATCGCGGTAGCCATCTCGGGCGAGTGGTAGCCGAATCCGCCGTCGCCTGAGATGCAGACGACAGGCACGTCCGGCGCGGCGAGCCTGGCGCCAAGCGCCGTTGGATAGGCGAAACCCAGATTGCCGGAGTATCCAGAGTCGATATATGTGCGCGGCTTGCGGGCCGGGTAGAACGAGCGGCCGTAGTAGCCGAGCTGGGTCATGCCGTAGATCACGATGCCGTGATCCGGCACCGCATCCCGTACTGCATTGTTGAAGCTATCCTGCGGCTCCGTTCGGAGATCAGGCTTTTTCAGAAACTCCTTTACGCCGCGAACCGCCTCTTCAGGCGGGCGCCGGCCGGCTGCTGCTGTGTCGCCCAGGGCATCGTGCAACTTCGATAGCGTGGACCTGGCGTCGCCCACAAGCGGCATCGTGTTCTCGTGGAACCGGCCGATCTCATCCGGGTCCGCATCGATCTGGATCACCTGCGTCGATTCCTCGAAGAAGCCCTGCGCCGCTCGAGTCCCGACGGCAAGCACCACGTCAGGGTCCGCAAAGCCGCCGTCACGCAGCCAGCCCGGGCCGACTGAGCCGAGGTGCAGCGGGTGGTCGGCCGATATCGTTCCCTTACCGCCGCGCGACGTCCTCACGGGCAAGTGAAAGGTCTCTGCCAGACTCTGCAGCTCATCGTGGGCTTCGGAGATATGCACACCGCTCCCCGCGTAGATCATCGGGTTCGATGCGCCTGCAATAAGCCTGGCAGCTGATTCAATCTCGGAGTCGGGGGGAGTGATTCGCTCGACAGGCGCATGTTCGGGGATCTCAACGTCGTCAAGCCCCAGCATTACCTCGGGCGGCAGGTCGATATAAACAGGGCGCGGGCGGCCGGAGTTGAGCTGCCTGACGGCCTCCGCGACGATCCCCGGCACGTCGCGGACTTGGAGGATCCGTCCCTGCCATTTCGTTATCGGCCTGATCGTATCGAGCTGATCGTTGACCTCGTGCAACGCGCCGGTATTGCCGCCGATGGTATCGCGGGGAGTCTGGCCTGCAATCAGCATCACCCGCGACGAAACTGAATAGGCCGTCGCCAGCCCCCCGGAGGCGTTGTAGACGCCCGGCCCCGGCACCACCATCACGGGCGCGATGCGATTACCCACCCTGGAGTAGCCGTCCGCCATGTACGTGAGTGCGCCCTCGGAGCGCGGGGTGATCATGCGAATCCCGGGCTCGTCGCGTATGGCGACCGTGAGGCCGTACATCTGGACGCCGGGCAGGCCGAATATCACTTCGACTCCGGCACGTACCAGCGTTCTTACGAGGGCTTCACCACCGGTCATTCGCGGCATATTTTTTTCTCCACGTTTTTCTCGATCTGTTCAGAGCGATCAGACGATCCTGCGGCCCGCCTATTTCTGGGGTTTCGTCCACTCGGGACGAGAGGATGCGGGCCACGGGCGCGGCATCCTGGTAAACGGAACCTCGATCAACACCGGCGCATCCATCTGGACGGCGTCCGAAACGTACCTGGACAGCAGCGAGTGATCGTCGCACTTCATACCCTCAAGACCGTATGCCGCGGCCAGTTCCATGTAGTCGGGGTTGTGCAGGTCTACCTCGTACTGCCCGCCGAAGTCCATGTCCAGGTCGCGGGCCACGTTTCCGTAGGAATTGTCGTTGAACAGCACGACTACAACGTTGATGCCGTACTTCACCATGGTGGAGAGTTCCGGCGTGTGATACCCGAAGCCGCCGTCGCCCGAGACGCACAGCACCGGTTTATCCGGCCGGGCGACCTTGGCGCCGATGGCCGTCGGCAGGGCGTAGCCCAGGTTTTCCGAGTAGCCGGAGTCTATGAACGTCCGGGGCTCATACACAGGCCAGTAGGTGCGGGAGATATAACCCAGTTGCGTGACGCCGTAGATGGCTATGCCGTCGTCCGGGAAGCCCTCTCGGATGGCGTTCAGCAGCGTGTTCTGGGGCTCTGTTCGGCCTTCCGGCCCGGCAATCTCCTCGCGAACCTCCGCAACCGTCGCGGCGGGAGACGGGCGGCTGGAGCCGACCCCATTCATACTGGACGCCAGCGCGGGAAGCGTGGACTTGACATCGCCCACAAGCGCCAGCGTGTCGTCGTTGCGAAGGCCGATCTCATCCGGGTCCGCATCGATCTGGACGATCTTTGCATTCGGGTTCGGCTTGCCCATGGCCACGCGCGACCCGACGACCAGCATGACATCGGTCTCCGCCATCACCTCAGAGAGGCGGCCCACCGCCCGTGACACACCGCCAAAGAAGTGCGGATGGCGATCGTTAATAGCACCCTTTCCTCCGCGTGACGTGAATACAGGAATGTTGGTTTCATCGGTGAACCGCTCCAACTCTTCCATCGCATCGCTGCGAAGCACGCCGCTTCCGGCGTAGATGATCGGGTTGGATGCGCCGGCGAGAATGCGTGCGGCTTCCTCCAGCACGGTCTCGGACGGCGTCGGCCGCTCAACCGGAGCGGGCTCGAGCAGGTCAATCTCGTCCAGCTCGAGCATCGCCTCGGGCGGAATGTCCAGGTAGACCGGGCGCGGGCGGCCGTTGTTGAGCTGGCGGAATGCGTCGTGAACGCCCTGCGGGACCTCTTTCGGGTGGATCATCCGCCCCTGCCACTTGGTGATCGGCTTGATGATCTCCATCTGGTCGTTCACTTCATGGAGGGCCCCGGTGTTGCTGCCAATCGTGTCGCGCGGCGTCTGGCCGGCGATCAGCATGACGGGTGACGAGACAGAGTAGGCAGTCGCAAGGCCGCCTGCGGCGTTGTATACGCCCGGGCCCGGCACGACCAGGGCGACCCCGACGCGGCCGCCGGCGCGGGCGTACCCGTCGGCCATATGTGTCGTCGACATCTCAGATCGAGTGGTGATCATCCGAATTCCCGGCTCATCGCGAATCGCCGTGATGATTCCGTACATCTGGACGCCGGGGATCCCGAAGATCACCTCGACTCCCTCGCGTACGAGAGATCGGATAAGGGCCTGGCCGCCGGTCATTCTCGGCATCTTTTTCTCCCGCGAGCTTGCGAAGTCGACGAACGCCGGTCTTGCCGCGTGGTGGGCGTGGCCGGCTGAGGTTTCTGAGCTAGCGCGGAGGCGATTCTACTCTCAGAGCCCGGAACGTGAAGTTCCCAGAGTACGCGGCAGGCCGGTTCTGAGTCCAAATGCAAAGGGAGCGCCACACCGGCGCTCCCTTTTTCAACAGTCTCATCGTGATCCGGAGCCAGACCTTGCCCGCAATCTCAGCGACGAAGTGGTTGCTGTGCTCATGCTGACGTCGTGGTTCTGCTTCGGCCCGCGCACGGCGTTCCGCCACCTCTTGTTCCTGGCCGCATACTCCCCGACCTGCTCAATAATGATCCCTCTATCCTCAATCAGTCCTGTATCGTGCCAACCGGGTGTGCAGAATGCGCCGGCCAGGGTGATTCTCAAATGCGAACGATGCATC
Source organism: Chloroflexota bacterium (assembly GCA_022567135.1). Lineage (GTDB taxonomy): Bacteria > Chloroflexota > Dehalococcoidia > Lucifugimonadales > Lucifugimonadaceae > UBA1151. The sequence goes on along the minus strand of JADFHP010000013.1, from coordinate 7,501 downwards.
ACATCCGAAGGTCGATTCACCCCGAAGGAGTGATAGCTCATGCGTGAAGACATAGTCCCCGGCGCGACGTTCCCGGATTACGAGTTGACGGAACATTCAAAGGAGCGGCGCAAGCTTTCTGATGTTCAGGGCAACGACCCGATGATCGTGGTGCTGGCGCGGGGCATGTACTGCCCGAAGGATCAGTGGCAGCAGAGACGGCTGGTCGAGTTCTATCCCGAGCTTCGGGTTGGGTACGTGAAAATAGTGACCATATCAACAGATAATCTGATACAGACGAACGAGTTTCGCACGGGCCTGAACGCGGAGTGGCCGTTCTTCTCTGACCCCCGGCGGGTGATCCAGCAGGACCTGGAGATCAAGGAGTACACGGACCCACACCACAATCCAATGACGCCGCATACTTTGGTACTCGAGCCGGGGATGCTGATCCACAAGATCTATAACGGCTACTGGTTCTTCGGGCGGCCGACGATAGAAGATCTCCGGCAGGACCTGCGCGACATCCTCATTCGGATTCGGCCCGACTGGGATCTTGCGACACCGCGCCTGCGCGAATCGTGGGAGGCCGGCGAGACCGAGAACTTTTACCCGTACCGCCAAAAGGCTAAGTGAGAAGGCGTGATCAGGCAGCGTAGTCCGCGCCCAGCGCGACGTGCATCGAAATCCACGTGCTCCTGAATTTGAAGAGACTGTTCGCCGGGTCAAATGGCGAAGACGCCGACCACGCGCCCGGCCCCGCCAGAGAAGACCGACTTCCCGAGTCGGGCATCGTTGAGTTCTACGGAAAGTGGTGCGGCTACTGCCGGATGATCGATCCTGCCGTCGTCAGCAGATTCTCGTAATCCCCTCGTCCTACGAAGAGATCAAGACATGGGCACTCGGCAGCCCGAAGGGCCGTCAGAACGACCAGAGGTCCGGACGCAGGGCGCGCAAGCGGTCGGCGAAAAAGCGCCGGTAGCCGAACCCGGCCCGCTGGTATGATCCCCTCTGTTCTTACTGGTCTTGTAGGGTCAGATGGGAAGGGAGTGTCTGCGGTGAACGGCGTCCACGACATGGGCGGTATGCACGGTTTCGGTCCCGTGCTGCGTGAGGAGAATGAGCCGGTTTTCCACGAGTCGTGGGAGGGCCGCGTCTTCGGCCTGGTCGTATCGACGCGTGTGCCCGGCGGGGGGCGCCCGGCCATCGAAGCGATGCCCCCGGCCGAATATCTAAGCTCCAGCTACTACGAGAAGTGGCTCCACGCGAAAACCGTCGCGCTCATCGCCGCCGGCTATGTGACCCAGGGGGAACTGGATGACAGGCTGCAGGAGTATCGTGACAACCCGGGCCTGAAACCGAAACGTGTCGAGAACCTCGCTCTGGTAGCGGAGCAGCGAGAGCGAATGGCCGGCATCTTTCCGCCGGCGCGAGACCCCGAGGGCGAAGCCGAATACTTGCCCGGCGACGCAGTGCGCGCCCGGAACATCAACCCGGTCGGGCACACACGCCTGCCCAGATATATTCGAGGCCACCTGGGGACGGTCGATCGCATTTACGGATGGCACGAAATCCAGGATCAAGACCCGCCGGGAGTGACCATAGAGGGCATCGAGCCTGTTTACAGCGTGCGCTTTGAGGGCGGCGAGCTCTGGGGCGAACAGGCCGAGCCGAACAGTTGCGTCTATATCGATATGTGGGAGAGTTACCTGGAGCCGGCCTGAGGCTGGTTCGGGCGAGGGAGCGATATGAGCGGACATCATGACGACGGCCACACCCATGAGCAGAACGAGGCCGAGTTGCGCACCAAGGCGCTCGAGTCGCTGCTGGTCGAAAAGGGAATCGTCAGCACAGACGTAATCGACGACGTGGTGCGGGCATATGAGCAGGACATCGGCCCGATGAACGGCGCGAAAGTCGTTGCCAGGGCCTGGACCGACCCCGACTACCGCGAGCGGTTGCTGAAGGACGGCACGATGGCGATTGCCGAGCTGGGCTTCCAGGGCGCGCAGGGCTCTGAGATCGTCGTTCTCGAAAACACCCCTGAAACGCACAACATGGTCGTCTGCACGCTCTGCTCGTGCTATCCATGGCCGATACTCGGGTTGCCGCCGACCTGGTACAAGTCAGAGGCGTATCGCTCACGCGCCGTGATCCAGCCGCGCGCAGTGCTGTCAGAGTTCGGATTGGAACTCGACGAATCTGTCGAGGTGCGGGTCTGGGACTCTAACTCGGATGTTCGCTACATGGTTCTCCCGGAGCGGCCCGAAGGCACGGAGGCGATGTCAGAAGAGGAGCTGGTGGGTCTCGTGAAACGCGATTCGATGATTGGCGTTGCGAAGATCCCGTCGCCGGCGCCGGCGGTTTAGGAGGCCCTTGCGATGGCACCGACACCCGATCGCCAGATATCAAACATGCCGGAAGAGGTGGAGTTGCCTCGGAGCAACGGCGAGCTGGTATTCGAGGCGCCGTGGGAAGGCCGTGCCTTCGGCCTGGCCGTCGCGCTCAACGAGGGCGGTGCCTACGAGTGGAGCGAATTCGTCTCACAGCTATCGCGGGAGATCAAGGCCGACCCTTCAGAGGAGAAGGCCTACTACGAGAAGTGGCTCTCCGGGCTAGCCGGCTTGGCCGTGAAAAAGGGACTGATCTCGGAAGAGGAACTCAGCCGCAGGACTCACGAATACGAGACCGGCGAACGCAACGACGACGATCACTGATCTGGCATCAGCGCAGACCCGTAAAAACGAAGGCCGGGCAATACGCCCGGCCTTTCGCGTGCGGTCTGGTCCCGGCTGCTAGGCGCCCGGCTCGAGGATTGTCACTTCGCTAAGGGCGCCGAGCTCGTTGATGTTGTACTCGCCGCCATTCACGCCGTATGCCGTGATAACGCGCTCGTACTTGCCGGGCTCGAGCATTTCCATAGTGCCAAAGGAGAGCGTGTCCTCGGGCAGCGGGAACGACACCTGCGCCGTGGCCTCAAAACTGAAGTTCTCTGTGTGCACGTGTCCGCTGGCGATCGCAGTGAGAGTAACTTCCACACGCTCGATCTCCTCGCCAAACGTGCAGTTGGCAACGTTGACGCCATCGAACCCGGTCGGAACAGGCCCACTGCCGTAGAAAAACTCGATGGGTGCCTGCACCGCAAGTGTGGTCATGCAGATCGGCTGCGCAACTACAGGCGCCTCGGGCTCCTCTGTACCCTCTGGTGCGAGCAGCGTGACTTCCATCAGGGCGCCGGATGCGTTGGCTACGTCGTAGCTCTTGCCGCTAACGCCGGTGGCGGTCAGGGTGCGCTCGTACTGGCCGGGGCTCAGGAACGCCCGCGTCTCCATGGCGATCAGGTCCTTCGGAAGCGGGAAGCTGACCTGGCTGGTGGGCTCAGGAAGCGTCCAGATGGCGGTGTGCGATGGTCCGCTGCCGTCCAGGCCATGAAGCGTCACGGTGACGCTTTCAATATCCTCGGGGAACATGCAGCCACCGCCATTGATGCCGTCAAAACCGGTCGGGACCGGGTCTGACCCGAAATGGAACTCAATCGGCATCTGATCTGCCAGGGTCATTTCGCAAACGACTTCAGGCAGCGCGACGTCGACGGGCTCCAGCTTGGGGCCGTCGATCACGATGTCGTCTGTGTGTGGCGCGTCTCTGTCGAAATCCGGGTCGCTGGGCGAAGCCTCATCCGGGGTTGCCGGGCTGGTCTCGCCGACTGCGATGCCCTGGTTGTCGTCGACTGGCGGCAGCGCCCCGTCGCCGATTCCGCCGTCAGGTTCCACCGGTATCCGATCTTCGATGCCTGCAGGCGGGGCCACATCCGAGGACTGGTCGCTTGCTACGGGCTCTGAACCGCAGGCGATTGCTGCGATGGCGATTACCCCGATAGCCGCTGCTATGAATGTCAGCTTCTGGGATTTCATCTCGATACTCCGTCTTTTCATGCTGCGTTACCGCAGGGTTTGTTACATCCTTCACAAACAGAGACGTAACCGAGAGAAACTTTGTTCCCAGCCCGGTTCATCCACTTGGCCATCCCGCCTCGTACTGCGCTAAACTATCTGCCATCGGCGTTGACGGAGACGAGTAGCCTCGATGGCCGCGCGCGAGAGAGCCCCGTTTGGTGTGAAGGGGCGCGAGGGCGCGAGGTGAATATCACTCCCGAGCCGCTTTCCTGAATTGCCAGTAGGGGAAGCCGAGGTTGCCGCACGTTACAGTGGCCGCGGGCGAGCGCGCTCGCCCGGCTGAGTGTTCTCCCGATATTTCGGGAGGGAACGCGGGTGGTACCGCGGGCATTTGAGAACGAACGCCCGTCCTGTGATCAGGGACGGGTTTTTTTGTGGGACGAAATACAGGCGACGCAATGGCAACCGACACCGAGAGAACTTCTGGCGCATTCGAACCGGTCGACTCAAAGGTCGATTTCATCGAGCTCGAGAAACGGACCATAGAGTGGTGGAATGCCAACGGTATCCCCGACAAGTACCTGCACAGGAACGACAAAGCCGATAAGCGGCATTCGTTCATCGACGGACCCATCACGGCAAATAACCCCATGGGCGTGCACCATGCGTGGGGGCGCGCTTATAAGGACCTGTTCCTGCGCTTCCGCAACATGCAGGGCTACCGGCAGCGGTTCCAGAACGGCTTCGATGGACAGGGCTTGTGGGTGGAAGTCGAGGTAGAGAGGGAGCTCGGCTTCAACTCTAAACTCGATATCGAGGCCTACGGCATCGAAAAGTTCGTCCAGGACTGCAAGGACCGCGTCGCACACTTCGCCGAGATGATTTCTGAGCAGTCAAAGCGCCTCGGCTTCTGGATGGACTGGGACGACTCGTACTACACCCTCTCGGACGAGAACAACTACACCATCTGGCATTTTCTCAAGGTGTGCAACGAGCGCGGCTGGATCTACGAGGGCACCGACGTGATGCCGTGGTGCATCCGCTGCGGCACCGGCCTGAGCCAGCACGAGATCGCCACCGAGGGCTACCAGGATGTTGTCCACGACGGCGTTTTCGTCGAGTTCCCGCTGATAGGCCGCGAGAACGAATCACTGCTCGCATGGACCACAACCCCGTGGACGCTGACGTCGAATGTGGCGGCCGCAGTGCATCCCGACTACGACTACGTGAAGGTCCGGCAGGGGAAGAACTATTTCTACCTCATCAAAGATCGAGTAAGTATTCTGAAGGACGATTACGAGATCGTTGAGGAGCTGAAAGGCTCTGCGATGGTCGGCTGGAAATACCGGGGGCCGTTCGACGAGCTGCCCGCGCAGGAAGGCGTGGAGCACCCGATCATCGCCTGGACGGAGGTCGGCAAGGACGAGGGCACGGGCATCGTCCACAGCGCGCCGGGCGCGGGCCCCGACGACTACAAGCTGGGCAAGGAGTTGGGCCTGCCGACGATCGCCCCGCTGAACCAGTTCGGCGACTACGTCGACGGCTTCGGTTTCCTGACCGGCATGAACGTCATGGACTCAAGCCAGCCGATCTACGACTCCCTCGAAGAGAAGGGCATCCTCTACAAGATCGAAGATTACGCCCACCGCTACCCCTTCTGCTGGCGCTGTGGCACTGAACTCGTCTGGCGGCTGGTGGACGAGTGGTTCATCTCTATGGACGAGCTGCGGCACCAGATGATGGACGTCACGAGGAAGATCCGCTGGGTGCCGGCCTTCGGCCTCGAGCGCGAGATCGACTGGCTCCACAACATGCAGGACTGGATGATCTCGAAGAAGCGCTACTGGGGCCTCGCGCTTCCGATCTACAAGTGCCACGACTGCGGCCACTTCGATGTCATCGGCTCCGAAACGGAGCTGGAGGAGCGGGCCATCGAGGGCTGGGATGAGTTCCTGGATGAGAACCAACAGCTCAAGAGTCCGCACCGGCCCCAGGTGGACGCCGTCAAGATCGCCTGCTCCGAATGCGGGAAGCCGGTGTCGCGAATCCCGGATGTGGGCAATGTGTGGCTCGACGCCGGCATCGTGCCGTTCTCGACCATCGGCTACCGGAGCAACAAGGAGTACTGGAAAGAGTGGTATCCGGCTGACTGGATTTCGGAGAGCTTCCCGGGCCAGTTCCGGAACTGGTTCTACTCGATGCTCGCAATGAGCACGACGCTGGAAAACCGGGAGCCGTTCAAGGCCTGCTTCAGCTACGCGCTGATGCGCGACGAGAACGGCGATGAGATGCACAAATCGAAGGGGAACTCAATCCTCTTCGAAGATGCGGCCGACAAGATGGGCGTGGATGTGATGCGCTGGCAATTCGCGCGCCACAACCCGGCGGCCAACATGAACTTCGGCTACGGCGTCGGCGATGAGGTACGCCGCCAGTTCTTCATCCCGCTGTGGAACGTCTACTCGTTCTTCGTGACGTACGCCAACCTTGACGGCTGGACGCCCGATCAGATCGACGATGATCTGGAACTGTCCGAACTCGATCGCTGGCTGCTTTCGGAGTTGAACAAACTCACCCGTACCGTCACCGACAGGCTCGATAACTGGCGTCCGAACGACGCCGCGCGAGAGATCGAGGAGTTCGTCGACGGCCTGTCCAACTGGTATGTGCGCCGCAGCCGCCGCCGGTTCTGGAAGAGCGAAGACGACAGCGACAAGCGTGCCGCGTACCAGACGCTGTACAGGGCGTTGACCGGACTGACGCGCCTGTTGGCCCCGATAACTCCGTTTCTGGCAGAGGAGTTTTACAAAAATCTCGAGGCCGGACGAGCAGACGGCGCGATTGAGAGCGTCCATCTGAGTGACTGGCCGGAGGTGGACGAAGACGCAATCGATGAAGAGCTTTCCGCGGCGACGGCGCTCGTGCGGCGGCTGGCGAGCCTAGGCCGCTCGGCAAGGGCGAAAGCCGGCATCAAGGTTCGCCAGCCGCTTGCCGAACTGGTCGTGGACGTCAGGACTGTTGAAGAGCGCAGCTACCTGGCGGTGATCACCCCGCAGTTGCTCGACGAGTTGAACGTCAAATCAGTCAAAGACGCGGGCGACATCGGCGGCCTTGTGGCATTCGCCATCAAGCCGAATCTGCGGCTCCTCGGCCCGAAGTATGGCAACGACCTGGGGGTGATCCGTTCGGCGCTTCAAGAGATCGATGCTGGTGTCGTGGCCGCATCGGTGAACGCCGGTGAATCGGTAGAAGTGGCGGGATTCATGCTCGATGCCGAAGAGATTCTGGTGGAGCAGACGGCGCCGGACGAATACGCCGTCGCGTCGGAAGGCGGTTATTCGGTCGGCGTCAGCATAGAGATAACTCCAGAATTGAAAGCTGAAGGAATTGTCCGGGAACTTGTCCACGAATTCCAAAATATGCGCAAAGACGAAGGCGGAGAGATTGACTGGCACATCACAGCTCGGGTCTGGGACATTTCCGAATTCATCGACGCAGTCGAGACGCACCTGACTTACTTCAAGCAGGAATTGTTGGCCGACGTGAGTCGTGCGGTCAACACATCGTTGCACTTAGGGTTCGCGGCTGAAACGTTTGCTTCTAGAATTCGACAGAGTATTCCTCTA
>JADFHP010000101.1 GCA_022567135.1 Chloroflexota bacterium | reverse complement strand
GCTGGGGTTTTGCGCACCTGAGCAACAATATCGAGCCTCGTCTGCGTGATCGGGGTGTGACGAGCGATCAGATCGAGACGATGCGCGTATTCAACCCCGCCCGATGGCTGGCGTGGGTGTAGCGGCCGAAGGCGGCGGCTGGAGGTAAAAGATGATCCCCGAAGGTCCACCAGACAGCCCGATAGTGGTTGCGCCGATGCCGACGCCGTTCACGCAGGATGACGAAGTCGACTACGGCGCCATCGAGCGCAATACGGAGAAGTGGCTCGCAACGCCGCTAAGCGGCTTCGTGCTCAATTCCGAGAACGGCGAGGAGGCGTTTCTCGACGAGGCCGAGCGAATAGCCATCGTCGAGCGGGTGGCGGGCATTGCTAAAAGCGAAAAGCTGATCGTTGGCGGCATCGACTCACCGTCTGTGACGGACACGCTACGGACGGGCGATGCGCTTGTCGAGGCGGGCGCCGACGTTCTTCGCATCAGGATTCCGCGGCTCACCGGCAACGTCCGGGGATACTTCGAAGAGGTGCTGCCGCGCTGCTCCGTGCCGGTGCTTGTGATTCATCAGCCTGCGCCGGGCATGTTCGCCCAGACCCAGACCGTCGGGACGCCGGAGCTGCTCGCCGAGATCGGGGCGATGGACAACGTCTTCGCCTACCTGGCGAGTGGCAATATCCGATTCGAGACCGTCGTGCGCCACCTTCTTCCGCCAGACCGGGGCTTCTGGATTGGCAACGGCGTGCTGCTGCTGGCCGGCGCGGCCATCGGCGCAGACGGCGCATGCCTGATGCTCGCCAATATTGCGCCTGCGGAGTGCATCGACATTATTTCAAAGGGCCTAACGGGCGACCTGGCTGGCGCGCGCGAAACGCATCGGCGGCTGGTAGACACGGACTGGATGATCCTCGGCCGCGGTGCGGCGGGAATCAAGGTGGCGCTTGATCTGCAGGGCTACGAGATGAGCCCGCCGCGCAGGCCGTCGGAGCCGCTGTCGGCGGACGAGGTGGAGGAGCTACGGCGGAAGATGGCGGCGGCGGGGCTGGTATAGAGCGCGACTCCGGCTGGGCGTGAGCCCACCATCCTGAGGTTCTCCTGAGCCTGCCGAAGGGCTGGTCGAAGGGTGGAAGGAGCGGTTGCGCCCGCGGATGCAATGTCCCCTCACCCTTCTCTCCCCAAACCCGGAACCGCGCTCCAAGAGCCCTGATCACGTTAGACTGGCCGCCCATACTTGAGTGGTCGGAGGGCGTGAATGGCGGTGAAAGAACGACGTTTCAATTTCCACTGGGGGAGCGGGGTTGTTGCCGAGGAGGCCAGATTCGAGGGCGAGCACCACGTTCCGGCAATCCAGCTTCTGAGATATGACGAGGGCGAGGCCGAGGGTGGCGTTTCGGTCCGCTTCTGCTTCTTCAACCAGCGCGGCCGTTTCCAGCGCTCGCCGCTCATGATGTCGGAGACCGATCTGGACCGGATGCGAACCGCGCTCGAGCAGACGCCTGAGCTTCGGGTTCTATTGAAGCGGATGATCGGCGATTAAAGCTTGGGCCGGAGGTCCGGGGGCACCAGTTGAAGATCACGAAGATAGAGACGGTCAGGGTCGGCGAGTTCTTTCATGTGCTGTGGGTCCGCGTCCATACCGACGCCGGGCATATCGGGCTGGGCGAGACCTGGTATCTGCCGCGCGCGGTGTCGGCCGTGATTCACGATGTCTACTCGCCGCATCTGATCGGTCAGAACCCGCTCGATCGCGAGCGGCTCTGGAGCAAGATGTTCGGCATCGCCGAGGGTTTTGGCTACGCGGGCGCGGAGTTCCGGGCGTTGTCGGCAATTGACATCGCGTTGTGGGACATCGCGGGGCAGGCGATGGGCGAGCCGATCTACAACCTGCTCGGCGGCATGTGCCGGGACAAGGTGCGGATCTATAACACGATCGGCAGCTACGGCGAATACCAGGACAACGAGTGGGAGCTAAGGGACCCGGTGGGGCTGGCCCAGAGCTACATCGACGAGGGCATCACGATGTTCAAGGCCTACTACTCGATGGCCATCCCGCGTGACGACCAGGGCAACTTCGTATCGGCGCCCGACATCAGGAAGGCGATGGAGCCGCTCGAGAAGATTCGCAACGCCCTGGGCGACCAGATTGAGATCGCTCATGATGGGGGAGGGCAGTGGTCCCTGCCGGCCGCGATACGGATCTGCCGGGAGATGGAGCAGTACGACATTTTTTGGCAGGAGGAGATGATCCGGCCGGTTAACGTGGAGGCGCACCTGCGGCTCAAGCAGGCGACGAAGACGCCGATCACCGCGGCCGAGCGGCTGATCAGCAAGTACCACTTCCGCGAGTTCATCGAGAAGGGCGCCGCTGAGATCGTGATGCCGGACCTGATCTGGACGGGCGGCATCACCGAGACGAAGAAGATCGCAACGCTTGCCGAGACGTATCAGACGCCGATCACGCCGCACGACTGGACGGGGCCGGTGAACGTCTTCGCCTGCGCCCACATCTCGGTGTCGGTGCCGAACCTGCTGATGCAGGAGACGAACCGGGCGTACTACAAGGGCTGGTACGACAGGTTCATCGAGCCGAACATCGTGATCAAAGACGGGTTTCTGTATCCGCCCGAGGGACCGGGTCTGGGGACGCGGCTGAAGGATGACGTGTTGAACCGATCGGACGCGACTATCGAAACGTCTGACGAAGCGTATGAGTTCAACTGGCCGGGGTTCGTTGACCCGGGCCAGACGGTTGGGAACGTGTGGACGGACGCGCCGGATGTCTCTGGACTACATCGGGATTGAGGCGTTGCCGGCCGGGTCCGGGGTGAGTGCCCGCGGAGGCAATAACCGTCACTATTACGCCGGGCATCACTCACACTCTCTGGCGGGCTATCATCATTGGATGGCAGATGACGAACAGGCCGCAGACGGGAGCATGGACCAGGCCCTGCGGGATGACATTCGGTATCTCGGTGAGATGCTCGGCGGGATCATCCGGGACCAGTGGGGCCCAGATTTCTTCGAGCTGGAAGAAGAGATTCGCCTCGCGACCCGTTCGCTCCGGGAGCAGCCCGATGAGGCCGCGCAGGAGGCGCTCGAGGAGCGGCTTCGGGCGACGTCGCTGTGGGAGGTCGTTCGCCTCGTTCGGGCGTTCACGATCTACTTCCACCTGGCCAACACGGCCGAGCAGTTTCACCGGGTGGGGATGCCCGATTCGGAAGACGGGCACGGCTTCGAGAGTGTCCTGCGCAGGGCGCTCGATTCCGGCCTGACTCCGGCTGAGATATCGGATTTCGCACGGCGGCTTCGAGTCAGGCCGGTGTTCACGGCGCATCCGACCGAGGCGGCACGGCGGTCCATCCTCGACAAGCTGCAGGCTCTCGAAGAGGAGTTGATCATCAGGCGCCGGCCCGACGCCTCGAAACGGGACATCAGCCGGTCTACGCGCAGGGTGGCGGAGCTGATCGAGGGCATCGTGCAGACGGACGAGCTGCACCAGGAGCGCCCTGTCCCGATAGACGAGGCACGGAACGTCATCTACTACCTGGAGCGCCTGGCGGACGGCATCGCCGGGTCGGTGATCGGCGCCCTTGACGACGCGCTGGATGAGGTTGGGGTGAAGCCGGACCGCCGGTCGAGTCCGCTGGCGTTCGGTACATGGGTGGGAGGGGACCGCGACGGCAATCCGAACATCACTTCGCAGGTCACTCGTGAGGTTCTCGGATTGCAGAACGAGCGGGCGCTGCGGATCTACCGGGACGAGGTGGCCGGGCTGGCGCGCGAACTAAGCCAGTCGACGCGGATTACGGAGATAACTCAGGAGCTGGCTGAATCGCTGGAGAGCGAGCGGGTGGCCCAGCCCTCCGTACACGGCGAGTTCTCGCGGCTCAACGCCGAGGAGCCTTATCGGCTGAAGTGCGCCTACGTCTATCAGCGAATCGTCAACGGGCTGGCCGTGGCGCGGACGTGGGAAGAGCCGGACGGCCCTGTTTACACCTCCGGCACTGAACTTGCGGCCGACCTGGAAATCATGTCGCGGTCGCTGCGTGCGAATCGGGGAAGCCATGTAGCCGATGGCCGGCTTGAGCGTCTGATCCGCAACGTGGGAACGTTCGGCATGACGCTCGCCTCGATGGATATCCGGCAGGATTCTTCAGTGACACTCGATGCTATCGGCGAACTGATCGACGGCACCGACGGGTCCGGATCCCGGTTCGCCGATCTCCCACTCGATGAGCGGGTGGAGCGCCTGGCGAGCGAGCTGGCGGGCCCGGGGACTTCGGGGCTCTTTGCCACTGAAGTTACCGATTCGACCCGCGAGGTTCTAGATGTTCTCCGGCTCGTGCGCGAGGCGCAGGACCGGTTCGGCGAAGGGTCCGTGAACACATGGGTCGTGTCGATGACGCGAGGCGTGTCGGATCTGCTCTCGGTGCTCGTCCTGGCCAGGGAAGCGGGGCTCATCGACCCAAAAACTGGCGTTTCCCGACTCATGGTCGTGCCGCTGTTCGAGACGATCGAAGACCTGAAAATTGCGGCCGACGTGATGGACCGCTACTGGTCAATTGCCGACGTAAGGCGGCTGCTGGAGTTGCGTGGCGATGCGGGCGAGGTGATGGTCGGGTATTCCGACTCGAACAAGGACGGCGGTATTGCGACATCGCAGTGGGAGCTTTACAAGGCCCAGCGAGCGCTGCGGGAGTGCGCTGCGAAGCACGGCATCGCGCTCGAGTTGTTCCACGGCCGCGGCGGCACGGTTGGCAGGGGCGGCGGGCCGACGCGCGACTCGATACTCGCCCAGCCGTCGGCGACAGTGGACGGGCGGATCAAGATCACTGAGCAGGGCGAAGTTATCTCCGATCACTATGCCAGCAGGGGACTGGCGGAGAGTCATCTCGAGCTGATGCTGTCCGCCGTTACGGAGGCGTCATTGCTGCACACGGAGCCGCGCCACGGACCGGAGGTGATTCAACGCTGGTCAGAGGTCATGGACCGGCTATCGGAGATCGCGTATGCGAAATACCGGTCGCTCGTGGAGCGGGAGGGCTTCGTGGAATATTTCCTCACCGCGACGCCCGTGGATGAGCTCGGGAAGATGAATATAGGCTCGCGTCCGGCGCGGCGGGGCGGCCAGATCACGGGAATCGACGGCCTGCGCGCCATCCCCTGGGTATTCGGATGGACGCAGTCCCGGCAGATCGTCCCGGGCTGGTATGGCGTGGGAACGGCCCTGTTCGAGTTGCGTATGGGCCGCATGGGTGGCGTGCTCGATGAGATGTACCGGGACTGGAGCTTCTTCCAGACGTTCATCTCCAACGTCGAGATGCCGCTGGTCAAATCGGACGTGGAGATCGCGCGCCGCTACGTCGGGGAGTTGGTGCGGCCCGAGCTGCACCCGATATTCGACGACATCGCGGCTGAGTTCGAACTGGCGCGTGGCGCGGTTCTGAAGATTACGGGGCAGACGGAGCTGCTCGACCACCAGCCGACCCTGCAGCGAACGCTGCGGATAAGGGCGCCGTACATCGACCCGCTCAACTATCTGCAGATCGCATTGCTGGCGCGCCACCGGTCCGGATCGGAACCGGACCCGTTGTTGGAGCGGGCGTTGCTGCTGAGCGTCAACGGAATAGCTGCAGGGCTGAAGAACACCGGGTAGAAGATCTGCTGGCAATCAGCCTTCGGGATCGTAAATCTCCGCGGTGACGCTGTTTTCCAACCGCCGGTTGTCAGTAAACGCGGCGCCGCCCACGACCAGCACCCGCCCGTCTGCCAGCGTTGTCGCGGTATTCGCCAGCCGTCTTTCGGACATGGCGGGAATGATCGACCACTCCTCCGTTTCCGGGTCGAATATCTCGCTGGAGTCGAGTTGCCTGAAACTCGAGCGGCCGCCAAGCATGATTATCCGCCCATCGGCCAGTGGTGTTACAGATGGGCCTTCCCTGATGCGCGAGTTCGATCCGGAGGGTCGCCAGACGTCTTCGTCGGGATAGTAGATCTCTGAGCGGGGACTTTGCGATGCGCCGCCGGACGCGAGTATGCGTCCGTCCGGCAACCCGCTCAGGGCGTGTCCCTGCCGGCGGGAGATCATGGCGTCTATCTCGGTCCACTCCATCGATTCAAGATCCAGCACGAGGCCTGATTGGAGGGCGTTGAAGTCTCGTCCATCCGGGGCCAGGCCTCCGGAAATGAGCACGTGCGACTCATCCAGCAGCACCGTCGCGTGGCGTATTCGCACGCCGTCGATCTGGAGATGGCCTTGCGGGAGGGGCGGCCCGGCGTTCCAGCTCATCGTCTCCGGGTCGAAGAACTCCACCGCGCCGGCATCGATTCCGTCGGTAAGCTCACCCTGGTTCCCGGCCGCGATCATGACACGGCCATCCGGCAGTAACGTCGCGGTATGAAGCGCGTGAGCGGAGGCCATGTCCGGCAGGACCGACCATGATTCCGATTCGGGGTCGAAAATCTCGGCGCTGCGGAGGGGGTTGCCGCCGTCATTCTCGCCGCCGGCAACGAGGACTCTGCCATCCGGCAGCAGCGTTGCCGTGGCATTCAACCGCGGCGTGGTGAGAGCGCCTGCGTCCGACCATGACTGTGACTCGGGGTCGTAGATCTCTGCGCCGGCGATCGCTTCTCCGCCCTGCCTGCCGGTAATTCCCAGGATTCGTCCGCCAAGCGCTCTGAACAGGCCGATCGGCACGCTCCCGCCGGCTACGAGGACACGGCCATCCTGAAGGAGGACTGCTATGTGGCTGCTTCGAGGCTGGCCGGGGAGAGCGGTGGGAGTCCAGCTACCGGGCGGCGTGGGGGTTGCCTGTACCGACTGCTCTGCTCGCGCGCCACTCAGCGCGCTGGCGATTGGCGGCACGACAGGCGATGGCAGGACTGTTGGTACCGGAGTGGGTATGACGGCGACGCTGGCTTCCACGCCGCAGGCGATGCCGAGCGCGGCCAGCCCCGCGGCGATTACGGCTAGTCGTTTCACGATTCCTGATGCTAGCACCGGTCAAGCGCCAGGATCGCGCCGGCGTGTTGCTACCTGTCGGCGATTGAGCCGTCAAATGCTATCGGCGTCTCGAGGACTTTATCGTCTACGGGGTACTTCGTGAGGGTATCTTCATTTAGCTCGATGCCGAGGCCGGGCCCGTCGGGAACGGTCAGGTAGCCGTCCTTGAGTTCAAGCGGCGTGACGAGCAATTCGCTCTTCGGCGGCTCGGACTCGCCCGTGTACTCCTGTAGTGCGAAGTTGGGTATGCAGGCGTCGAGCTGCACGCAGGCGGCGGTGCTCACCGGGCTTAGCGGGTTGTGCGGGATGACCTTGACGTGATGCGCCTCCGCCATCGCTGCGACCTTCTTGCAGCCGGTCAATCCTCCGCAAAGGCAGAGGTCCGGGCGCACGTATGCGCAGGCCTTCGCCTCAAGGAGCTGCTGGTATTCGAAGATCGTGGTGAACCGCTCGCCGGTGGCGATGGGAATGTTTACCCTCTCCTGCAGATCACCCATGATCGCCGGGCTGTCGGGAAGCATCGGGTCTTCATAGAAGTAGGGGTTGAACTGCTCCAGGCGCCGCCCCAGGGCGATTGACTCGGCAGGCGCCATCTGGCGGTGTATCTCAATGCAGATGTCGATGTCGGGGCCAACGCTCTCCCGCACCGCGCCGACACGGCGCACAGCTTCCTGTTCCCACTCAGCGTGGGCCTTGTGGAGCCAGAACTCGGGCGGGAACGGACTGAACCGGACGGCTGTGAATCCCTGCGCTGCCGCGTCTGCCGCGTCTGCTGCCAGGTCTTCCGCGGTGTCGCCGCCGACGTGCATGTAGCAGCGGACCCTGTCCCGGGTCTTGCCGCCCATCAGGTCATAGATCGGCACGCCGAGGCGCTTGCCCTTGATGTCCCACAGCGCGATGTCGATGGCCGAAAGCGCTCCCTGGACGACGGAGCCCATGAAGTGGGAGCTGCGGTAGAGGAACTGGTAGTGGTGTTCGATCTTCGCCGGGTCTTTGCCGAGGAGGTACGGCTCCATGACCCTGACCATCGTCTCGGTCGGCCGCTGCCAGCCGTGGACACCGCCTTCGCCGATGCCCACCGTCCCGTCCTCGCAGTGGATGCGTACGATCAGCCACTTCTGCCAGAGAAGGGTTTCAACTTTTTCGATGCGTGTCGGTTGCATGACCGCCTCCTGGTGGCTGTCGAGGGGTGGAGAGCGACCGAACGGTAACGCCCGAGGGGCGGGCGCGCAAGCGGGGCATTTTTTGACCGACCCTTCGACGGGCTCAGCAGACCCTCAGAGTGGCGGATTTGCCGGAGACGGAAGGTGATAGTTAACGATGGGTCGAAATTGACCCTGCGGATGACAAATCATCACGTATGCGTAACACTACCGCAGGAAATTCAGAAATATTGTCCGAAATACCTACATTAATGTTGTGGGCGGGCGTGAAATCGAGGCGCACTGGGCACGAATACGAAAAGGCCGCCTGAAATTGGGCAGCCCATCGACGTGCACCTTGCACCGGGTTTGGCAGAGCATTTGACTGGATTATGCTCATCATCAGGAGTATCAAAAGAGTTGCCTATAAGGCACCTCTCGGTGCCGCTCGCAAGGTAAGTCTCGCGGCCGTACTGGCGGGCCTTGTTTTGGTTCCCGCCACGATGTTGCTGGTACAGGGCTCGACTGCGAACGCGGTTCCAAGCGCTGAACGTCCGCAGTCAAAGGTCGAACCGGCTCTTACCCGTCTTCACGATCTATACATCCTGGCAGGGATGCCGGACGACCCCGCCGATTTGAATTCGATGGGCCCGATGCTGGAGCTTAGCGAAGATGGCTTCTTGGAGTTCGCCCAGATCTACGATGGCCTTGTGCTGATCGAAGCAGCCGCTGTGGATGCCGAGAGTGCGATGCAGGCGCTCGCGTCAGTTGGACTCACGCAGGGAACCGTTTTCGACCATGCTATTTCCGGCTACGTCCCGATTCTGGCTATCCCTGATCTGGAAGAGATCGATGGACTAACTGCGGTCCGTCTGGCCCAGGTTGATACATCCGGTGGTTCGGTGACGAGTCAGGGCGATGCGGCGCTATTCGCGGACGTAGCTCGGTCCGCCCACGGCGTTGACGGGACTGGCGTGACGATTGGCGTCATATCGGACAGCTACAACTGCCTTGGTGGCGCATCGGCAGATGTTTCCAGTGGCGATCTTCCGTCGGACGTCGTAGTTCAGCAAGAGGAGACATCTTGCACCTCGGGGACTGACGAGGGGCGGGCGATGATGCAGCTCATACACGATGTTGCACCGGGCGCCGATCTGATTTTCCAGACGGGGTTTCTGGGCGCTGCCAATATGGCGCAGGGGATTCTGGACCTCGCAACGGCCGGGGCGGACGTGATCGTGGACGATCTCACTTATCTGACACAGCCTTTCTTTCAGGATGGCGTCATTGCCCAGGCCGTCGATACGGTGGTGGCAGGTGGAGTCGCATATTTCTCTTCAGCAGGGAATTACGCGAACCAGTCTTACGAATCGGACTTCCGGCCCGGGACTACCTACGCCTCAGGTGCTTTCCCATCGGCTGGCGGTGCGCCGACGTTCTTTGGGGGGGTCGCGCATGATTTTGACCCGAGTGGCGGAGTCACTGAATTCCAGCGTGTCACGTTTCCGCCTGGGGTGACCAGAATCACATTCCAGTGGGATCAGCCAGCGCTGTCGGTGAGTGGAGGATCAGGATCGGCAAATGATGTCGACTTGTATGTATTTGATGAAGCGATCACGACGGTTTTGGTAGGTGGCGCGGAGTTCGATTTTGGCGGGGATCCGATGGAATTCATATCGGTGCAAAATAATTCAGGCGTGCCTGTGACGGCGCGATTGGGCATCTTCTATGACAACAGCCTTGGCGGCCCAACTCCCGGCCACATCAAGTATATTCACTTCGATCCGTTGACTATCATCGATTTCCCGACGGATAGCAGCACGATATTCGGGCATCACAACGCCGCGGGCGCAGGGTCGGTTGGCGCGGCAGATTTTGAGGATACTCCGAAGTTTGGCACTTCACCGCCGGTGATCGAGACGTTTTCTTCTATCGGCGGTACGACGATTCTGTTTGACACGAGCGGCAATTCTGTAAGCCAGGACCGCCAGAAGCCTGACTTTGTGGCGCCGGACGGGACGGATACGACCTTCTTCGGTTTCGATACGGCTGATAGCGGGAGCTTTCCGAACTTCTTCGGTACATCTGCAGCTGCGCCCCATGCGGCGGCGGCCGCTGGACTGCTGCTGGAAGCCGATGGGGCGCTGACGCCGGCCCAGATCTATTCGCATTTCGAGTCGACCGCGGTGGAGATGGGCGCGGCCGGGTATGACGTGGCGACGGGACACGGCCTGATCGATGTGTCGGCGGCGTTGCTGGCGATGTTTGAGGACCCGGTGGTCAATGCTGGTGCGAATCAGGCGGCGAATGAAGGCGACACTGTCAATCTCGCGCCAGCTACGTTTACGGATC
>JADFHP010000100.1 GCA_022567135.1 Chloroflexota bacterium | reverse complement strand
TTAGTTCAAGTCAATGACGGTGTCAAACTGCGCCGGCAGGTGGCGCCTGAGGTTCAGCACGGCTCCCGAGGACGGCTTGACCTCGATGGTGAACTCGTCTCTGGTAGCCAGGATGTTGGCCGTCGACGCGATACCGTTGGTCAGCACCTTCACCGAATTGGCCGCGTTTACGTCTGTCACGGTATTGTCTCGTGTCAGGAGCCAGACCGTGAGTTCCGCCTTCTCGTTGTTCTCAAGAAGGAAGTCGCCGTCGTCATTACCCGGGAAGCTGATGGTCCAGGGAACATCTGCCAGGAACTGATCTTTGTCCCTGTAAGAGATAACCGTGACCTGCTTGTTCGCCGAGGCTACATCCGGATCATCGCCGGAATCGTCAGCCGTGTATCCGGGCGTCAAGTCCACTGGCTCACCCGCGACCGCGTTCGAAACCAGGAATGTCAGCTTGAAAATCGTAGAAGTCGAGCCGTCAATCTTTCCGGTGTAGGCGATCAGGCTGCCACGGGGCTCAAGGGTGCTCTGGGCTTCTTCAATGCCGGCGAAAACCGTTTCCTTACTTCTCTCACTCGCGAAAATACCGGTGGAAAGTACGGTAAACGCGAATACTGAAGCTACCACCACGAATGCGATCAGGATGATGGCCGTTTCAAGGCCGGTAATACCGCGCTCCTGGTGGGCCGATCCTCTCTGGTAACTACCCATCATGCGTGTCTCCTCTTCTTCTCCAGAACCGCATCTCCAGAAATTTGCGGCCGATGACGTGCGGGATCAACTGTGAGCCGATCTACCGTAATCACCCTCAACGTTATGAGCGGAGAGTTCGCGGATACAGGGCGTGGTCCGCAAAAGAGAGAGCTATCCCCCCATCTCCACTCCCTAGTTAAAACCCAGCCAGCTACCGGGGGCAGGCACGCAGATGCGAAGGGGAAGTCGTTCGCTTGAGACCGCCTTCACTGCTCCAACTGCGATTGAGTTGGAAAATGCGGCTGCCGGGTCCGCTCTTTCCAGTGGTCCCAGGCGGCAATTGATCGTCCCAGAAAACGCCATCCGTCCGGCTTCCCGTCAGCCGGGAGCGTAAACACCCCATTTCAGCATTGGAGTTCACACAGTCTCAGGGTTGAGTGAGGACCTACCTTCCAAAATCCGGATCGGCGTCAGACGATGGACCGAGCAAGATCGCTGTGCCAGGCACTACATCGCCTGAGAGTGATAGCGGCAGTAGCCAGAAACGCCAAATCGAAGGGACAGTGGAATGGTGCATGTGCCACGCGTACTGATAGCTGACGGTCATGAACTTATGCGGGAAAGCCTGAATCTTCTACTCGGGCGTGAGGAGTCAGTCGAGGTCGTGGGCGCCGTCTCCGATGGACTTGCCGCAATTGCCCTCGCAGCGGAGAAGCGTCCGGATGTTGTGATTCTGGACATTGGCCTGTCGAAGGCCAACGGAATTGAAGTCTCCAACAGGATCCGTGAGTTCCAGCCCGAAACGGGTATCATCCTAATCTCATCGCACGATCGCGCTGAATATATGAAAGAGTTCCTGAAGGACGATTCTGCCGGAAAGGCCTACCTTCTCAAAACAACGTTGAACTCAACGCGCGACCTGGTGCGCACGATTCAAGACGTGATGGTGGGCCGGACGGTCCTGGACCCGGCGATGGTGTCCAAGCTGACCACCAGCACGAACGTCAGAGTCGGCTCGGAACTCAAGGGGCTCACCAACAGGGAGCTGCAAGTGCTGGCTCTGATGGCCAAGGCTCACAGCAATCGGGCGATCGCAGAAATACTTTTCATCCAGCCGCGAACCGTGGAACACCACATCAGCAGCATACTGGCCAAGCTCGGCTTCAATGCCGATGGCGAGTACCACGGCAGGGTCCATGCGGTTCTCACCTATCTCGACGCCACCGGGCAACTGCCGTTGCAGTCGCACGACATCGGCGAGCTTGAGCGGCCCGCACCGCCCGCACCGCCCGCCCGCCGGTACTTGACAGACGCGCAGGAATGGCGCCGATCACAGAATTCCAGCAACGCCGAGCAGCCTGAGCCAAATTTCCGGAGCGAACGCCCCGACTCAGTCGGGGCGTTCTCGCGTCAGCCGCGACTACTTCTGCTGGGCCCAAGAAAAACCGGCTATTCCCCAACTGTTCCAGCGATTCGCACCACGCCGGAGCTCCCGTCGACCTCGACGTACTGCCCATCGACGATCAGGTCGGTGGCGCGCGAAACCCCCACGACGGCAGGAAGTCCATGCTCCCGGGCGATGATGGCGGGATGGGACAGAACTCCTCCGGCCTCGCTCACGAGCGCGGATACGATATTGAACAGTGGCGTCCACGTTGGCGAGGTGCTGCGGCAGACGAGCACGTCTCCCCGCTTCACCTTCCCGAACTGGGCCGGCGTGATCACCACTCTGGCCGGACCGGATGCCCGCCCGGCAGAAGCGGCCTGGCCTTTGAGCGCGTCCGACCGCGCTGCAGCTTCGGGGGCCTTCGCCTGAGCGACCGCCTCCTCAGGCGGATCGTCCGCCGGAATCGTCCCGAGAAACCGGACGGGTGACAACTCTGACCACTCTTCGATTCGTGCCGCACGCTCGGCCACGACTTCCTGCAGGGGAGCCGAGACCGTCATCGCCTTTATTGCCTCATCCAGCTCAAGTAAAAAGACATCCTCGCCATCGTCGACCACGCCTTTTCGCGCCAGTCTGCGGCCAAGCTCGGCAATCGCCGTTCGAACCAGGGCGCTGCTGGCCTGATCTATGTAAAAGCCGTGGTCTTCCTTCAGGTGCCACACTTCGCGCACCTGAGCGAGCCGCTCCTCAAATTCCGCTCTGAGCTCCTCCGCAGGCTCATCCAAATCGGCGAAGGCCTCACCCACGCGCTCTTCGATCCGGACGCGCGCTGCGGCGTCGCCGCCCCCGGCAGGCGCCTCCCAATCGCCCGAGAGCTGCTCGCGGAGGATAACGAATACGACAGAAGGGTCTTCGCGCCAGGTCTTGAACCGCATGTCAAAACCGGGTGGCCGGTAGCCGTACGCCTCCATAAACGAGTCAAATTCAGCCAACCACCTCTGTCCCTCCGACGATTTCTGCAGTTGCTCAATCGTCCGGCCCCCATCGTTGCGACCCAGAATTACCGCTGAAACGGCCTCAGACGAGCGAGCGCTGCTGCCCAACTCCGCCAGCGCCCGGTTGACCTCCATCGTCTTCGTGTCAGCCGAATCGACGAGGGCGTGGGCCTCTTCGCCAGTGCCCTCGCCCATCAGCTTCTCGTACGTCTCCATCATCCGATCCATCGCGGCGTGAACCGGGGACACCACCAGGAAATGGATCTCCCAGTGACGGCTCGCTTTCTGCAGGACGAAATCGACGTGGCCCAATACCTCTTCGTCGCTGAGCGAACCGAGATCAATGGATTTCATTTCGGCAAGGTCATCCTCAAGCTCAGGCAAGAACTCCTCGATCCAGCGTTTTTCCAGGAAGGGTATGGCATCGGCCAGTTTCTGCTTGATCTCATCCCTATCGCCCCCTCGATCCGTCTCTACGACCGAGTAGGGATACCCGTTGATGAACTTGCGGCGCGTCGGCCCGGGCTCGCGGCCAAAGGCGCGGTTCGCGGCCTCACTGCCCCTGCGCGTGAACTCTCCGATGGACGTGGTCATAGCACTGGGAGGCGCAGGATTGTGGAAATTATCCCAACTCCATAGCAGTTCAGCCTCTTCGGGGCTGTCCCACTCAACCGGAAAATCGTCCGGCGGAACTATCCTCACCGGCTCACCTGATGATCGGTCCGCCCCCGTGTCCGTCATCGTTCTCCCTCGCATAGTCCCTCAGTCGGGCGCGTCACTCATTGCGACGCGGCACTGTACCATGCTCCATCTCAGCCACACTTCACGCGTGAGACATAGATGACCGAGCGGCAGCCACCGGACAAGAACAATCCAGGCGCAGACCCGCTGCTCCAGTATCTGGGGCACGCGGCATTCCACCTGACTACACCCGGCCGGGTGAGGCTGGTGATTGATCCGTTTCAGAACCCGCGCGGCGGGCGTAACTGGTTTCTCAAGAAGTTCCCCGCCCTCAAGCTCCACATCATCGCGGTGACCCACGACCATTTCGATCACAACGCCTATAGTGCGCTGGGCGGAATTTCCACCATCCTCAAATCGCGAGGTGGTGTGAAATTGAACGATCTCGAGGTGAAACTCGTTCCCGAACGGCACTCTCGGGCGCTGCACCGGCCAGGCGCTGGAACGGACATGCCGAACCACCTGGTCATAGTCGAGTCTCATGGCGTGCGCCTGTGCCACGTTGGCGATAATCGGGCCGACATCGCCCCCGAGGCCATCGAAGCCGTTGGAAGGGTCGACGTGCTCACGGTGCCGGTGGACGATTCGCGGCACCTCCTCACATATGAAGAGGTGGCGCGGATGATTGCGTTGTTCGCGCCCCGCGTCGTAATACCGATGCACTATTTCCACGATGGTCTTACGACCGAGGCATCGACGCTGAAAGGCATCGACGGCTGGCTTGCCTCTCTTGGACCTGATGTCCCTGTTCGCCACATCGGCTCATCAGAGATCACGCTGGCAAGCGACACGCTGCCCGGGCCGTGCAAACTGCCAGGGGGTCACGAAGTCTGGGTGATGCAGGCGGCGCTTGCCGGTGCGCGCCGGACGATCTGAACCGGCATTTCGACCCAGCGATCGGTCTCAGTCCGGCGACGCGCTCGTCGCCCCCGATGCGCCTGCTGCCGGTGACGCGTCTTTAGAGCCCGCGGCGGCAGGCTCGTCCGGCCGCGTGGTCACGAAACTGCGCAGGTCGCCCAGGCAGATGAAGACGCTGATTCCGCCGACCGCGCAGATGAGGCCGAACATCATCTGTGTCAGCTGAACGCCCTGCCACGCGGCAAGCACCGCGCCGAGTTGGACGGGGTCGTTTCCTGTTATCTCAAGAACCAGAAGCGGCAGGGCGATAATCTGCCCCCACAGGGCAAGCGCGTGAGTAGTCTGGCCGAGCCAGATCCATCGGAAATTCCGGTACTTGAGTGATTCGAAAGTGCTCACGCGCCACGCCGCTTATGCACGCGGAAACGTCCCTGGAGAAATGAGGGCGTTCGGGAGGGTGCGCCTACAGTATGCCCCTCATGTCAAAGACCAGGGCGGGCGCACTGTCGTTCTGGCGGGGAGCAGCGGTCAGGGACCGGCTATGCCGCTACCCTGCGCCAGGACTTGCGGGCGACCTTCACTCCCCGCTCGCGGAAGTGATAGCGCAGGTCTTTGGACGCGTCGTCGCTGACGAACTGCCGGACCACGTCCAGCATTATCCGTGCGAAGTGCGGGCCGTGCGAGTCGTCCATCTCGCGCTGGGCGGCGATGCAGTGACTCATCTCATGGCAGACATAAGAGACGTTGCGCGCGAAGCGCGGGAGGCTCAGGAATTCTTTGCGCCCGCGGGCAATGCGCGTACCGCGACCGTCCCTGAGGATCGGCTTATGTATTCCGGCCCACTCGCTGATGTTGGTGACCAATGCATCGATCTCCACGAGCGCCATGTGATTGCCCTGTATCCACCAGGCAGATTCGTCTTCGGCCCGGTATACGAGAGGCCGCTGATTGTCCGGATATCGTGCTTCGGATTCGCTAATCATTCATCCCTCAAACGCATCGCGCGATTGTCAACAGGAAAAAGATTAGCCCCCGTCCCCAGCGGCCCTCCAACGCATTTTCGATGCGCGTTAATGCGGAGTTGAGAAAAGAGTCACGGCGTAACCGGATACCGCCCGGAGACGCGCCTGAACCGGGTCGCCCGATGCGAGAACCAGCGACTGGCCCGACCGGATCAGACCAGTGGAATCACGTCCGTGGCGAATCGCTCGAGCTGCTCAATCTCGTCCGCGAGCGGCCAGATGAATACCCGTTCCGCGCCTGCTTCTTTATAGGCGCGGAGCCTGTCGGCGCACTCCTCGGGCGAACCTATTGGCAATAGTTCCCGGATATCGTCAGCAGGCCTGTTGAGAGTAGGGGCAAGCACATCCGTGAGAACTCTTTCGGACTCTGAACGATCACCGGTGACGTACGTCCACATCGTGGCGACGCCGTTCGGAAAGCCGGCCGGGCTCTTGCCTGCGGCTTCCAGATGCCCGGCCAGATCATTCAGAGCTTTTCCGAATATCTCAGGGTTCGTGTTGTAGCCGGATGCGAGCCAGCCGTCACCGAGCCTGGCCACGCGGCGCAGGCCGGCTGCCGAGCCCCAGCTGCCAATCCAGATCGGCGGGCCGGGGCGCTGCGCCGGGGATGGTTTGAGGTCGGCGCCGCCGGTCGAGTAGAACGCACCCTCGTAGGTCGCGCCCTCCCCGGCCCAGTACGCCCTCATCGCCCCGATCGACTCGTCAAGCCGTTTAAAGCGCTCTTCGAACGGGATACCGATCAGGCCATAGTCGCGCGCCGATGAGCCGGGCCCGACCCCCACAACCAGTCTTCCGCCAGAGAGAATGTCTATCGCGCCAAGAGCTTTCGCGGTGGCGGCCGGACCGCGCAGCACCGGCACGGCGACGGTCGTCGCCAGCGTCATGGCGCCGGAGACGTCGATCACGGACGCCAGCGCAGTCGGCCCGTCCAGCCACGGGCGCCCGAATACGAGGTGGTCGTTCGCGCACAGATGGCTGTAGCCCAGTTCTGATGCCCGCTGCGCGTAGGCTCGGAGATGGGTCAGGGAATGGTCAGTCCCGCCCCAGTCGATCAGCGGCAGATGTGCGCCGAATTCCACGCTCGAACCCTCCGTTGCCCGTTGGCCTACCTGTTGGGAGGAGGCGGCGCGTCCAGGTCGTCCATGTAGTGATGAACGATGTCCGGCGCGGTGATGGTGAGGCGAAGTGACGGCCCATCGCCGACGGTCTCGATCTCATGTGACGTACCGGCTTCGACGAACACCACATCGCCGGGACCGGCGCGCACCGGGTCGCGATCTGCGATTCGCCATTCCATCTCGCCGCCAAGCACCACCCACCACTTGCGCATGCCGGGGTGCCAGTAGCGGCGATTCACGGTGCCCGGCAGCTCGTGGGTCAGCAGCGCCCTGTTGCGCTCGTCAAGCACGATCAACTGCTTCCAGTTTGAGTCCGTGCCATTCTGGGCCAGGAACTTCTTCAGTGACGAGTGAATCAAGTTGGGCGCCTCCATATCTTCATCGACGGGGATAAGGCGGCACGGCGCGATGCCCTTGATGTTGTGGTTGCTGTCCGGGTGAGTGACGCCGAACCTGACGCAGGTCTTCCCCTCCCAGGGCCGGATATCGTGACAAAAGCCGGCCGGCGCCATGATCACGTCGCCCCACTCGGCCGTCACGGGCTCGTACTGGCCAATCTGCCAGCGCGTCTTGCCGTCCAGGACTATCCACCACTCGTTGAAGTCCGGGTGGATGTGCGGGTCCGGCGGCGTGCCCTCGGGAGCGCAGATCCAGACGGCGCGATTGCGACCGTCTTCGATCACCATCTCGGCCCACCTGTCGCCCTCTGTGTGCCGGCCCATGATGTCGGCGTGGCGTAGTACGGTGAGATTGACGCCTGTGGTGCTGACCATAGGAGCGGTCCTCCTCAGGGGATTTACGATTCGGGCGGCGACGGAGCGTCCGGGTCGTCTCGGTTGCCATATCAGAGTTAGCTCTGTCGCTCGTGGTCGGCGCAGTGTACCAACACCGAACGGCTCTCCGATTCAACACCGGCGCCTTGCGTGGCTCGATCACCCCGCACTAGAGGTCGAAGTTAGCCTTCGTGTGCTCGTCGACGTGAACGCCAACCGCCCGCAGCAGAGTCTCCTGGACGAGCAGTTCATGGTCCAGCGACCGGTCGGGCTCCTTCTCGCCCCGCAGCGTCTTGATCAGTCGAACAAGGCTCTCAACGTGACGCCGGTACGGCTGAGCCGGGAAGTCGGTGACGCCTGCCTCGTACCCTCCCGCGGGCTCGTTCAGGCACAGGCGCAAATATTCCGGCGGGTCGAACGGGCCCAGTATGGCGGAGCCTCTCGTGCCGTACACCTCGAACCTGCGGGCCATCGGCTTCGCCTCCATCGCCGCGATGTCTACGATTGCCAGCGCCTTCTCGTACTCCAGCACGGCCACGGTGTTGTCGGCGAAGTTATCGACTTCACTGGAGTCGCGCCTGATGAACGACGTGATTCGGTCGGGCCGCCCGAGTATCCAGACGATCTGGTCGAGCACGTGGCCGCCAAGGTCGTACAGGATGCCGCCGGTGTGGTGCGCAATAACCGAGCGCTGCGCTTCTGAAATGTTCGTGGACATGTGGGCGCGAACGCTGAACACATCGCCCAGCAGTCCAGAGCGCGCCCACTCGGCGACCTGCGCGAAGGCCCAGTTCTCGCGGAACATGTAGCCCATCTGGACAAGCAGGCCCCTGTCTCTTGCCTTCGCGACGACGCGCTCGAACTGCCCGTAGTCATCCCCGGCCGGCTTGTCATACCAGAGGTTCTTGCCGGCATCGATGATCTCTTCCGACTGGTCGAGCGACTCGGCATTGAGGCCCTCGGAGGCGATGCAGACGATGTCCGGGTCTCCGAGCATCTCGGCCTTGTCGTCGAACCAGTTGACCTGCGACCACGGCTCCCGGCCGGCGATTGCGGCGCGGCGTTCGGCATCGGGCTCGTAGACCCCGGCGAACTCGACCTCGGGGTTCTCCAGCATGACCTGTAGCACCGCGCCGGCGTGGCCGTGCCTGGTGCCGTACTGGGCCATCTTCAGTCGTGGTTTCGTGGTCACCTGCGTTTCCTTTTCCTGCGGGTGGGCTAAAGCGGAACGGTCCGAATGCGAAGAGGGAATGATACGCCCGCGCGTCGTGTCGCCAAGCATGCCGCTACACAGCGCCGCCGGTTTGCGAGGGGCGCGCGAGAAAACGAGGGACTAATGTGGTCGCGGTATCATTCCACCGTCAATTCCGCAAGATGAACGAAGAAACACCTAATTGCGGTGCGACAGCAACGACTCTTTGCCGGGGGAGGCGACTGTGGACATCAAGTCTGATTCATGGCATCCAGCCCGTTTGATCCCAACATCCGGACTAAAGCCGGGTCGGGAACAGGAAATGCGCGCCACATCCGCGTTGTTGGCTGTGCTTAGTGCGGTTCCGGAGTTCAGTCGAGCCGTATTGTCACGACATTTTGGGGCACCCGCCGGACGGCCTGAATGTTATACAGAAGTGCCTTTCAAACTAAACGGCAGCGAAGTCCGGCCGGATGGCTTGATCCGAGTAAAGCGTGGGGCCAGGGAGTGGGTAGCACTAGTTGAAGTAAAAACCGGCCGGAATAAATTGGAGCGGGATCAGATCGAAAATTACCTCGACGTATGCCGTCAAGAAGGATTCGACGCCGTCCTCACCATTTCAAATGAGTTTCTTCCCGCGCCTGGAGAGCATCCCGTACAAGTAAATCGTAGAAAAGTGCAGCGGGTCGGCCTCTACCATCTTTCCTGGATCGGTGTGCTGACTGAAGCCGTTATCCAGCATGAGCATCGCGGGGTTGAAGACCCTGATCAAGCGTGGATTCTCAACGAACTGATCGCATATCTCGAGGATGATAGATCCGGTGCTATGGCGTTTGGAGACATGGGGCCTTCATGGACAAGCGTGCGCGACGCGGTCAGACACGGAACCGTCCGGGCAAGCGACGGCGGTGTTGCCGATGTCGTTGGAAGGTGGGATGAATTGGCACGGTCTCTCTGTTTGCGATTAGGCAGAAATCTAGGTGCCGACATCCAACAGATCCTTCCAAAAAGGGAACGATCGGACGCTAATGTGAGGCGCGCCGCGGCTAGCAGAGCTCTGGCAGATGAATCCAAATTGAGGGCAACCTTCAGAGTTCCCGACACTGTTGGAGACATCGTTATCGAAGCCGACCTCAAGGCGAAGTCGATAACTGTGAGTACGAGCCTTGGCGCCCCCGGCGTCGGGCGTCCCAAGACGAGGATAAATTGGCTGGTCCGGCAACTGAGTAAGGCTCCGGACTCATTACGAGTAGATGTTTCGTTCGAGAAGACAGCCAGATCAACATCAAATCTGCTCGGCGAACTCAGGGAAGAACCATCATCGGCACTGGACGGAATACCTGGGCGCAACCCTCGGGCATTCAAGGTGAATTATTCTGTCGACATGGGGGCGAAACAGGGAAGCGGTCCGGGTTCTTTTGTCGGCTCTGTAAGGGATGGTATAGAAACGTTTTACAAGGACGTAGCTCAAAATCTCAAAGCCTGGACTCCTCCTGCTCCAAAACTTCTATCGACCTCGTCAAATCCTGAGCCGCCTGTGGTCGCGCTCACCCCCGAAGCTCAAAACGAAACATAAGATCGAGGTCAAAACAAAAAAGGCGGGCTGCAGCGCCCGCCTCTTCGATATCTGATTATCGCGAGACCTAAGCCTCGACTTCTTCTTTCTGCTTGTACCGGGCGATCACCTTCTCAGCCTCCAGGTGGGGCATGATGGCGTACTCGCCCATGATTGCGGTGAATACCGCCTGCGCCTGTGTGATCGACCGCAAATCGGTGGCGTAGCGCTGCATCGAGGCCAGCGGCACCGAGGCCTCGATCTCCGTTTTGCCGTCGCCCAGGGGCGTCATCCCAATGATCTGGGCCCGGCG
>JADFHP010000099.1 GCA_022567135.1 Chloroflexota bacterium | reverse complement strand
AATCACGAACGCGCCCTTGTCGGACCTGCTCCGGATCAGGCGGCCGAAACCCTGCCTGAACCGCATCACCGCCTCGGGCACTGCGTACTCGCTGAAGCTGTC
Source organism: Chloroflexota bacterium (assembly GCA_022567135.1). Lineage (GTDB taxonomy): Bacteria > Chloroflexota > Dehalococcoidia > Lucifugimonadales > Lucifugimonadaceae > UBA1151. Next base: position 10,546 of record JADFHP010000099.1, on the reverse strand, counting down.
CTCATACTGCTCGGAGCGCGCCTCGAAGACCGGCTCAAACGGAACCGGAAACGGGAGTCGCGCCACCACGAGTGTCTTGATAGAAGCGCCTTCAAGGTCTATCCCTTCCCACAACGAACCACTGCCAAGCGCAACCGTCTGCGGGTTCTCCGCAAGCGTGCGCATGATCCGGTGCGGCGTCCCGTCCGGCCCCTGGCCGATGACTTTTATCCCCTCCGCGCCGAGCGTGTCTTTCAGGGCCTCGCGTGCCGTCTGTAAGGCCGCGTTCGACGTGAACAACACAAGCATTCGGTCCCGCGTGGCGAGCGCGACGTCCTGAATAGCCTTCGCAACTGCCGCGGGATAGCCCGGCTGGTTGGGCTCAGGCAGGTCGTCCGAGATCGTCACCAGCGCAGCCTTCTTGAAATCGAACGGCGAGCCAAGCAGCAACTCCCCCGCCGCAGGAACGCCAAGCGTAGCGCGCAGCCTGTCGAAGTTATCGCCCTCGCTCAAGCTGCCGCTCGTGAGAATCACCGATCGCTCTCGGGCGAACAACTCCTCCTGCAATATCGGTCCCACCCGCAACGGCGCACCGTTCACTATGGTGACCGCGTCGTTGCGATACGACGTCAGCCAGTAGATGCGCCCCTCTTCCGGCTCGGTGATCGCCTGCCGCAGCGACGACCGCGTCGTCTCGATGGATTCGATTGCCGCGGCGGTGTTCAACTGCCCTGCCTCGGCCTCGTCGTTGCCCTTCGGCAGTGCGCGGACCATGCCGTCGTACAGGCCCTTCAGGCCGGCTTCGACGCTGCCCGTGGCGAGGTCCATGTTCTCCCACGCAACTTCCAGTTGCGACCACCCCGGCTGGGCGCGCGTGGCACCCGTAATCCGCAACTCATGAGTGGAGCCGCCGCGCAGGCTTGCGGAAACCGTAGAGAGCAGATCGTAGAACTCGCCTATCGCCTGACGCGCCCGCCGCACTTCCGCCTGCGTATCGTTCGCGGTCTCGACCAGCCGGTCGCGCTGCGGACCATCCGAGGCCAGCGCCGACAAACTGCGGATGGCGTCTGCGAGCACCCCGCGCTCGCCTTCCAGCGCCGCGATATCGGCCTCAAATTGCCCCTGATTTACGCTGAATCCCAGATGCCTTGTCGCCACGTCCTCCAGATGGTGCGCCTCGTCGATCACAAGCGCCGAGTGGTCAGGGAGCAGGCCGCCGCCCATCACGACATCGGACATCAGCAGGGCATGGTTCACGATGATGATGTGCGCCGTCTGCGCCGCAAATCTGGCGCGACGCAGGAAACACGGACCCTCTTGCGCCGGACAACCCACCGCGCCCTGTGCCGAGAGCCGGCTGAAAATGCCGCCCTCTGCACGCGGCAGGGTCAGCTCACCGCGATCGCCGGTCTCCGTGGTTTGCAGCCAGTGCAGCGTCTTCCCGAGCACCCGCGCCGTCTCCATGTCGCCGATCGCGATCGACTGCGCATGCGTCCAGCGCTTGAAGCACAGGTAGTTGCTCCTGCCCTTTAGCTGGGTTGACCTGAGCGTTCCCCGGGGAATCCCCATAGTTTCCAGCACCGTCTCGACGGCTGGCAGGTCTTTGTTGATTAACTGCTCCTGCAGGTTGATGGTGTTGGTGGAGATGATTACCGGGCCGCCGCCGGAGAGGGCGCGCAACGCAGCCGGCACCAGGTACGCAAGCGACTTGCCAACGCCCGTGCCGGCCTCGACGATCAGGTTCTTGCCGTCCTGCATGGCGACCGTCACCGCCTCCGACATGAGCACCTGCTCGCGCCGGTGCTCGTACTCCGGCAGGTGCTGCGACAGCACGCCGCCGGGGGCGAAGACGTCGCCGATATGGTCCATGGCCGACGGGTTGACGATCGTCCCCGACTGAGTCGCGTGGACGCGAAGCCGGTCGGAGAGCGCTTTGCGGTCGACCCCCGGCGGCGCCAGCAACGACCTGCGCCGCTCGGCCGGAAGGCTCTGCAGTATGCGCGATGCCAGCGCGGCGACTGTCCAGTCCGTGCCTTCCCCGAGCCGCTCGAACTGCCTGAGAATCGCGGGGTCCAGCTCGAGCAGCCGACCGACGAGCAGCGAGAAGATATCGCGCGTCGCAAGAGCGTCCGAGAGCGCGCGGTGCGGGTCATCGTGTCTGAACTTGAAGCGGGAGCTGAGGCCGCCAAGGGAGTAGTCGGGACTGCCCGGCAGCAGCACCGCCGCCAGCTCATACGTGTCATAGAGAGGGCCCTTTGCCGGCGCGTTATGCGATTTCAGGAAACCGGCGTCAAACCCGACCCGGTGGCCAACCATCGGATGCGTACCGATGAAAGCTGCCACGTCACCCACCACCTCGTCCCATAGCGGCGCGGCGTCGACGTCTTCCTGCGATATCCCGGTCAGCCCCACGATGAACCGGCTCAGCGGGCGCATCGGATTGACCAGGGTGGAGTAGGTGTCGATCTCCTCGCCGCCGCGGAACTTGATCGCGCCGACCTCGATGATGCGGTCCGAGTGCGCGTCGAGCCCGGTCGTCTCGAGGTCCAGCGCGACCATGATCTCCTCGTCTGGCGAGAGATCGGGCTGGGCCCCAAATTCCAGCGGAGTCTGCGTCATGAACTTCCGCCCGGGCGTTCCGTAACTGCGTTTGTGATTCCGGCCCTGATAGCTTCGGCCAGCTCCGCGCTGGAGCGCGGCTCGCCGTTGACTCTGGTCAGGCCCGAGCCGATACCGTGCGCCGAGTGCGCGTCGCTGCCGCCCGTCGTCGGCGAGCCCACCACGCCCGCAATCGCGGCAGCCAGTTCATTGTCGGCCTGCGACGTCGCCCCGTTGGCGGCTTCGATGGCATGGACCTGCGCCAACTCCGGAATGGCTTTCGCCAGCGCCTCGGCCCCGGCCGGTGGTTCTGGCAGCCCGGCTGTTAGCAGGCACGTCTGCCCCGCCGGCGGGTCTGTGTGGTGCCGGAATGGATGCGCGAGCACGAGCGCCACACCGTTCTTCGCCGCGTATTCGGCAAGAGCGGCGAACCTGTGCAGGCCGGCCTCATACCGAAGCAGTCCGATTGCCAGTACATGGCCCACGTCAGTCTCTATCTCCCGGCCGGAAAACAGCGCCAACCCGGTGCCGCCTGCCAGTTCCCGCAGCTCGGCTTCGCTCCAGTTTTCCCCATGCTCGGTAATGCAGACGCCGTCCAGCTTCAACTCAACCGCCACCGCCACCAGCTCCGCGGGACTGAGCCCCGAATCGGTTGAGCCGCGCGTCGTATGCACATGCATGTCAATCAACACAGCGACGGCAACTCAGGCAAGACCGGCGTTCTTCAGGGTCGTGGCGATATTAGCCGGGTCGGGCGCGATCTCTCTGTTGTCGATGGCATGAATCATGTCGACGACCGCCGCGTTCACCGGCGTCGGGATGCCGGCATCCCTGCCCCGCTCGACGATATAGCCGTTCATATAGTCGACCTCCGTGCGCCGACCCTTGTGAACGTCCTGCGCCAGCGACGACCGCCAGGGCGAAGCATTCGGATTCTCGGGAGTCATCGCAGCGTCCAGCTCCTCGAAAACGTCGCCCTGATCGGACGCCGCCCAGCGCTCCGCAGGCTGCCCGCCGAAGTCAGGTATGTCGTATCCGAGGGCGATGCCCACGGTGGCGCACTCCCGGGCGATGTTGATCGCAAGCAGCCGTCCCTCGGGCAGGCCGCTCACCTGGCTGCCGCCCAGCCCGGACATGCCGTGGAGCGGGTTTCCCATGCTGTTCTGGCCCATCTTCGACCAGCGCTGTCCCCACAGATTGTCCGTCGCCTCCGAGCCGTCGATTGGCGACAGCATCTCTGCCAGCGCCTCAACCCGCGGTGTGATCGCGCCGTCATGCTCGCCCGCCCGGAACACGTTGTGGCCGCGCGACCGCCCGGTGACGGCCGCGCCGCGCTCGACAATACCCGGCTCCCACAGAGCCACGGAGATGCCCGACATGATCAGCCCGACCGCGCGCTCCTGGCCCACGATGCTTGCGATAAGCGGGTCGTTCCAGCAGTTCTGCGCCGAGACGAAGTAGCCGTCCGGCTTCACGAAACGGTGGATGAAGTGCGTGGCCCACGCCGTGTCCTGCGACTTCATGGCGATGAAGCCGATGTCGAAATCGGCGTCGAGTAGCTGGGCTTCATGGATGTGATAGATCGCGGGCCGTGCGGTGAACGGGTCGTGCGGCCCCTTCACCTCAATGCCGTCCGCACGCACCTTTTCGACTTGCTCCGGCCATGGGTCGACGATGGTCACTTCATGACCCTCTTTCGACAGCCAGCCACCGATGTAGCTGCCTATCGCGCCCGCGCCTATAAAGAGAAGTTTCATGCTCAAGCTATGCGCTCCACAACAGAATTGAATTTGCACCGCTCAGTGAAACACAACCGGGCGTGTTGGTGTCCCCAGCACAGACCCCCACAGTCCGTACTCGAGGTTTTGTAAGATCGCCCCGCATCAGCTTCATGCACGGGAGAAACGCCAGATGACGCCAACCATCGCCGAGCAGATCGAGTCGCTTCCCGCCTCCGACCTGACGCCCATCGTCCGAAACGTCCTCAATGACGATACGGCGAAGATCACCGGCTCCTGGACCGCGGATCCCATCGGCGCGGTCCACAACGACCTCCGCACTGAAGCCATCCTGAAGGTCTCGGGGCAGGCCACGACCACCCGGAACGCCGAGCCGTCGGACTGGCACGTAATCCTCAAAGTGATGCGCAAGGGTGAAGCCCGAAACTCCGCGGCCGCGCATGTCAGGCCTGAGACGGAACTCGCTCTCTATCGATCCAGGGCGTTGGACGATAGGTCGTCTGGCTTACGTCCGGCCAGGTGCTACGGCTGGGTAGAGCGCGATGACGATGTGATCTGGCTCTGGCTCGAAGATTTATCGGGAGCGAAACAGCCGCCGTGGATACCGGAAAATCACCTCGCCGCAGCGCGGGACGCGGGCCGGCTGAACGGATCATGGCCCAGCGGTCTGGATAGGAGCGAAGATTGGTTCATCAGGGACGTTGGCGTAAAGCGGTGGGACGCGAGCCTGAGCACATTTGAAATCCTTCGAGCCCGAGCGGAGCACCCGAAAGTACGCGCCGAATTCCCCCCGGCGTTGATGAATCGCGCCCTGGCGCTGGAGAGCACGCTCAAACGCCTTCGGATCGCTACCGACACATTGCCCCGCTGTTTCTCCCACGGCGATTGCCACGCCAGAAATCTTTTCCCGCCTGATCAAAGCGCCGGAAGGACTCATACGGTCGCCGTTGACTGGGCGGGCGCAGGAACCGATGTCCTCGGCATAGACGGCGGAACGCTGGCCGGTTCATCTCTCACCTGGGGAATCCATGAGGCGGAGCAGACATTACGGATAGAACATGAGCTTTTCGAGAGCTATCTCAGCGGCCTGCAGGAGGCAGGGCGGAACGGCGAAAGGCAGATCGTCCGAGCCGGTTACATGTGGGCGCTTGCCAACTACGTGAGGGCCTTCGTCATGGTTGGCACATCGCTTGCCGCGGAAGGGCTTGGAGAGTACCAGGATCGCCAGGATTTCGTCGAAGGACGATTCGGTCGCCCTTACCAGGAGATTCCCGCCGCGCTCGCCGCGGTTTTCGAGCAGTGCCTGCCCATCATCGACGAGGCCGACGCGCTGCTGGATGAGCTCGACGCCTAATCGTCCCGCGCGCCCTTCCGACGCGCATCCAGCATCTCCTGGATGTCCGGCGGCGGGTAGGTGTAGCGCTTGCGTGACGTCAGCCAGGCCTCACGCGGCTCGTCGCTGACCCGGATCACTGCGTCCGGCCGATCCCGCACCTCCGGCCGCAGCTCGCAGCCGATGCCCGCCGCCTCCGGGGCGTGCAGGAACCCGTCGCGCACCGGCACGTCGGGCGTTATGAACCGCCCGTACCAGCCCTTCGCCATCGCACGGTTGTACTCCATCACCATCACGTTTTGCGACGACATACAGATCTGGGCGCAGGCGAACATGTTCACCGGCCCAAGGCAGTCGTGCGGGGCGATGGGCACCTGGTGCGCCGAGGCAAGAATCGCGATCTTGTGCACCTCGGATATGCCGCCGGTCCACTCGAGATCGGGCATGACAATCCGCGCCGCGCCGCTCTCTATGAACCTGCGATGCTCGTAGCGCGACACCAGCCGCTCGGCAACGGCAATCGGCGTCTTCGTCGACTCCTGTAGCCGCAGATGCGCCACCTCGTTGAACGGCGATAGCAGCTCCTCGTGCCACATCGGGTCGTACGGCTCGAACGCCTGCGCAATCCGAATCGCGGACGGCAGGTTCCACTTTGCGTGGGCGTCTGTGGCAACCGATATCTCGTCGCCGACCACCTCACGGATGCGCCGAATCGGCCCGAGCGACCACTCCAAATCCTCGGGGTGGACGAACTGGCCGTCCGTGTCGCGGGCGATGTAGTCGGTTGGCGAGTGCTTCATCCCGGTGATGCCCTCGTCGAGCAGCGACTTCGCCACCTCGCCGGCGTCGCGGTAGATCGCCCAGCCATCGTCGATCTCGCCGTAGACGCCGCAGGTGTTGTAGACCCTGATCTTGGTCCGAACGGCGCCGCCAAGAAGCTCATAGACGGGCAGCCTGGAAACCTTGCCTTTGATGTCCCAGAGGGCCATGTCCAGCGCCGAGATCGCGCGCGTCTCCGCGCCACCGAACCCGGCATGGTCAGACAGTTTGAACAGCGTCTGCCAGTGGCCCTCGATCTCTGCCGGGTCGCGGCCAATGATCAGCGGCCCAAAGTGATCGTGAATCGCGGCCTCAACAGTGCTCGCCGCATACCAGGTCTCGCCGAGGCCAACTACACCGCCATCGGTATGAACCAGCACGAAGATCAGGTCAGGAAACTCCCCAACCCTGATCGTCTCGATCTGCGTGATTTTCACCGGGACTCCCTCGAAAAGCTGTGTGCGGCTGACATATTAGTGCGAACGCGCCTGGAGCGATTCGCCGGATAGCAGGAAAGGCCAAAGAAACGCATGTACCATTCCGGAATTCGCCGATCTATTGACTCGGACAGCACGGAGGCGCAACTGATGGCATATGAGGTGTTCAAAAAGAGAGACCTTCTGAACATCCCGAACAAGCGGGCTGCGTGGTCGGATCGAACCGCCCACCTGATGGCACAGATGTCAAAACTGGCCTACTGCAAGTTCGAAATGAGCGGACCTCTGGAGCTTGACCAGGCCCAGTTGAATCTGGTTGTGAAGCTGCTCAAGAGCGGCACCGCCACGACAAGCACCGAGTTGAGTCCGGGACCGGATGGCACCCCCGAGGGACCGACAGTTCCGGCGGACGCCATTGCCCTCAGCGACGAATTGAAAAAGGCGGGATTCGTCATCGTCGGCCTGTTCAATAGCGGGTCTAAAGGCACGGACACTCAGGCATTCCTGACGCAGTCAGCCGGGCCTAATGGCGTCGCTCCGTTTCACGGCGAGTCGGTTGTCATCCTCAGCTTCCGCGGGACTGAAACGATCAAGGATTGGATGACGAACGTCAAACTGATACAGGGGCAAGTCCGCGGGGTCAACGTTCATCAAGGGTTCCAGGAGGCATTCGAATCGGTAGAGTCCGATATAACGATAGCCCTGGATTCACTTTTGCCGCAGGGAGCGACCCTGTACCTGACCGGCCACAGCCTGGGTGGCGCACTCGCGTTGATCGCCACGCGGGAGATCGCCCCCGAATCACATGGCGCCTGCTACTCTTTCGGTGCGCCCCGTGTCGCCCGATTCGGGTTCGCCCGAAAAATCAAGACTCCGATATACAGGGTCGTGAACCGTAACGACCTGGTCCCGCGTGTGCCGCCGGCATACATTCAAACCGTGATCAGGTTCGGACTGTCGCTTCTCAACATCCCGTGGCTGAAACCCCTCGACTTCCTTATCAAAAAGCTGGAGAAGTACGTGCACCATGGGGATCTACGTTTCATCCGTAAATCGGGGCCGGAGGTCATGCTGCTGTCCAACCCTAGCGTCATCTACCGGTTCTTCTGGTACTGGCCAGCACTGATCAAGAACTGGCGATCACCCAGCGGCGATCACAGCATCGACGTTTACTGCCAGAAGCTGGAGGACTGGGCAACAAAGCGGCTCAGCCCTTAGAGCGCGCCTACCGCGGCCCGCGCTCGATCTCCATCTCGTCGACCACCTTCTGCGTCTCGGCCGTCCGCGCCCCGTACGGGCCATAGTGGTCCACTACGCTCGTCCCCGGCTCGTCGCTGACCCGCACGGTGGCGTCCGATCTGTCCCGCACGTCCGCCTTGAGCCGGGTTCCGATGCCCGGGTTTTGCGGGGCGTGCAGGAAGCCGTCGACTATCGGCAGGTTCGGGTCGACGAAATCGTTGTACCAGCCCTCGAAGAACGGCCTCACGTGCTCCTGCATCATCGCGTTCGGCGACGACATGCAGATCTGGGCGCAGGCGAAGATGTTCACCGGCCCCGTGGCGTCGTGCGGCGCAAACGGCACCTGGTGGCTCGAGGCGAGAATGGCGATCTTGTGCGTCTCCGATATGCCGCCGGTCCAGATCAGGTCCGGCATGACGATACGCGCCGAGCCGTTCTCTATGAACTGTCGGAGCTGCCAGCGCGTGAGCAGCCGCTCCGATATGCACACCGGCGTCTTCGTCGCCGCCTGCAGCCGTGCGAGCGCATCGGGGTTCAGCAACGGCATCAGGTCTTCCTGCCACATCATGTCGTACGGCTCCATCGCCTGCGCGATGCGGATCGCCACAGGCAGCGTCCACTTGCCGTGGCCGTCGTTCGCGATCTGCATCTCCATGCCCACCGCATCCCTGATCTCCCGAATCGGCTTCAGCGACATATCGAGTTCTTTGGGCGACAACATCTGGCCATCCGAAGCCTGGGCGAGCGCGATCGTCGGACCGCCCTTCATCGCCATGATCCCCTTGTCCAGGTGCTGCTTCGCCAGCTCGCCCGCGCCCTCGTACGGGAACCCCGTGGCGTAGACCCGGATCTTCGACCGGACCGCGCCGCCAAGCAGCTCGTAGATTGGCAGCCCCGCCGCCTGGCCCTTGATGTCCCATAACGCCATGTCCAATGCTGAAATCGCCCGCATCTCCGCGCCACCGTAGCCGGCGTGGTCGGACAGGCGGAACATCGCCTCCCAGTGGCGCTCGATCGCCGCCGGGTCGCGTCCGATCAACAGCGGCCCGAACCAGTCGTGTAGCGCCGACTCGACAACGGTCGGCGCATACCAGGTTTCGCCCAGCCCCACGATTCCCTCATCGGTATGGACCTGCACCCAGATGATCTGCGGCTGCGCTTTGACCCTGATGGTTTCTATTTTCGTGATTTTCATCGGGTGATCTTCACGGTCTGATGCTTCTTTCTGGCCCTGCCCCGACCAACTCCGACTCGCGGCGGGAGTATACGGCTCATGTCACCCTAACGGGAGCTTTCAGGGGCGGGCCGGTAAGAGTAGAGTTGTGCGCTGTGCGATTCTGGGTCGCAACATCTAACGCCGGTCGGAGGGCAACCAGTTGAAAGCATGGCAGCTCACCGCGCCAAAGACGTTCCAGCAGATAGACATTCCTGAGCCGTCACCCGAACCCGGCGAGGTAAAGATCAAGGTAGAGACCACCTCGGTCTGCGGCAGCGACATCATCTTGGAATGGGCTCCTGAACTCCGCGAAGAGGACTACCCGCTGCACCCCGGAGCGCCCAACCACGAGGTCGCCGGCACGGTCGTAGAGAGCCGTAACGATGCCATCAAGAACGGCCAGCGGGTCATTGTCATCCCGCGCAAGGTGGCCGGGCTGACCGAGTACCTGATTCAGACGCCCGACCGCATAATCCCCGTGCCCGACTGGGGGCCGCTGGACGAGTGGGTAATGTGCCAGCACTCCGGCACCGTGCTCTACTCCGCCAAGCACTGGGGCAACCCGGCGGGCAAGCGCATCGCAGTGCTCGGCCAGGGCGGCATCGGCCTCTCCTTTACGATGATCGCCGAGAAGCAGGGCGCGGAGCAGGTGATCGGTCTCGACATGCTGGACAACCGGTGTCAGAAATCGCTCGAACTGGGCGCAACGCACACGATCAACCCGTCCAACGAGGACATCTTCGAGGCCATCGCAGAGATCACCGAAGGCAACGGCGTTGACGTCGTGGTGGATGCCAGCGGCAACCCGGACGGCCTCGAAACATGCATCCGCATGGTCAACCAGAAGGGCCTCGTCATCGGCTTCAGCCTGGTCGAGGATCAGCAGACGTTCAGCCACCGAAACTGGATGACCAGAGAGGTGACGCTGATCCCAACCGTGATCGCGACCACGGCCCTTCCCGTTCAGGAGATTCGAGAGATCGTCCGGCTGAAGGCACGCGGCTGGATCGACCCCGGCCTGCTCAAGACCCACAACATGACGTGGGACCAGATCCCCGAGGCGTACCAGGCATATGCCGACCATGCCGACGACCTGATCAAGATCGCCGTATCAGCGCCGGATTAGCCCGCTAGCGTTCAGCGTGCCATAATCACGATTCCCGTTTTCTCAATCACCCATTACCGA
>JADFHP010000189.1 GCA_022567135.1 Chloroflexota bacterium | reverse complement strand
ATGATCCCGAAGGGAACGACCGTAAGCAGCAGGTACCAACCAAACAGTATCCAGCCGGAAAGTGCCTTCGCCGGACTATCGCTCGTCGCCCCGCTCGCCTCGCCGAAAATGATGTCGTTGACGTGAATCGGCACGTTGCTGAGGTTGATAAGCGCTATCCACTTGCCAACCGACTCCCCGATGTCGCGCGACATGCCCTCCGCGAACGGCAGCGAGATGACGTACAGGCCGACGATGAATGCGGCCGCGTACGCCCGCCTGTTCGTAAACGACGCGACAAGCAATGCAAGCGTCGTCGTATACAACGCCAGCGCGAAGCCGGACGCCAGGAACCGGGGTGTGTCGAGCCAGTTGTCCTTGAAATAGTCGGTCGGGCTGTCGGCGCCGAGCGCCAGGCCGCCGAGCAGGACGAACTGCGGCAACCACGCCACCAGCGTCATGATCGTGAGGAACGCGAGCCACCGGGCGATGATGTAGTCGCTGCCGGTGAGTGGCCGTACCAGATACAGGTCGATTACCCGGTCGCGCCTGTCCGGGCAGAGTAACTCCGGCCCGACCGCGGCGGAGAAGATCAACAGGATGATGCCCGCGATGCCGTAATAGTCGCTGTGCGTTGGCAGGTCCACCGCCTCAGCCAGTTCTCCCCCGCCCAGCCTGTCGATGGTCCCGGCGATCAGTGCAAACACCAGCGCCGGAATGGCGGCGGCGATTATGAAGGCCCATGGCAGGAGCTTGGCCCGGCCCCCGCGGCCAATGCCCATCGCCATCCGAAGACCTTCTTTGTATATCGCGCGCCGGGCGCGTGAGCGGCCCTCTCTCGGCCCTTCGTAATGCTGGTAGCCGATATCAAAGACTTCGCCGCGGGCAGTCGTGCTCAAGGATCCTGCCTCTCGAAGATCTCCGTAAGCTCATGGCGCCGCGGGGCGAGGCGGCGCAGCGGCGCATCCGCTGCGACGATCGCATCCCGGATCACGTCGTAATCGTCGCCAATCACCCCTTCGATGACGATGGTGGAGCCGTCTAACTCCGCTTCCAGCCCCCGCTCGCGCAGCGCCGCGATGACCGCCTCCCGGTTTGTGTCGACCTCTATCGCCAGCGTCTCGGTCTCCTCGATGAACGACGTGACGGCGCCGGTCTCCACGACGCGGCCGTTGTCCAGCACGATGATGTTGTCGCAGGTCCGCTCGATGTCGCCCATCAGGTGCGAGGAGAGCAGCAGGCTGATGCCGAACTCCTGGCCGGTCCGCCGGATGAGCGTGAGCATCTCCTCGCGGCCGCCCGGGTCGAGTCCCGCCGTCGGCTCATCGAGCAGCACCAGCACCGGGTCGTGCACCAGCGTCTGGGCCAGCTTCACCCGCTGCTTCATGCCGGTTGAGTAGCCGCCCATAGACCTGTAGCGCTCTTCAAATAGGCCGACATGCCGCAGGGTATCGGCAGCACGCGAACGTGCCTGGGCAGGCGGAAGGCCGCTCAGCTCTGCCATATGAGTGAGAAACTCCGCCGCAGACACGTTTCCCGGCAGGCAGTCGTGCTCCGGCATGTAGCCCAGGCGGGCGCGGATCTCGACGCTCGCGGACGCGTCCTCGCCCATTACCTCCGCAACTCCTCGGGTCGGCGAGATTAGGCCCAGAAACAGCTTGATGGCGGTGCTCTTCCCCGCGCCGTTGGCCCCAAGCAGGCCAGTAACGCCGTCGGTTATTTCGAAATCAACGCCGTCAAGGGCAATGATGTCGCCGTAGCTTTTGCACAGGTCGCGGGCCGCGAGCAGAGTAGACACGGTAGCCAGTATAGGGACAGCCACCGCAATAAATCTTTAAGGGCCTCAGGCTCCAATCGCGATCTGGTGACTCAACTCAGGCTGTAGAACCGCTCGGCGTTTCCCCCGAAAACCTTCGCGTGGTCCGCCTCGGACAGATCGCCGAGCGCCTCTTCGTAAGCCCGGAACGTCCGCCGGTACTCCGAGGCCAGTGTCGAGACCGGCCAGTCGGACCCGAACATCAGGCGGTCATACCCGAACATGCGCACCACATGCTCGGCATACGGCTTCAGGTCGTCGACCGACCATTGAGCATGGTCTGCCTCGGTCACCATGCCTGAGAATTTGCAGAACACCGAAGGGTTAGCGGCGATCTCCGCCATCTCGGCCGCCCACGGCTCCATCACGCCCTCCGCGATCAGGGGCTTGGCGATGTGGTCTATTACCGTTCTCAGGCCCGGCACTTCATCGAGCAGCCGGGGGACATAGCGAAGGTGCTGCGGCCGGGGCAGCAGATCGTACGGAATGTCCCGGGAGGCAAGCTCGCGCAGGCCCCTGAGTACACCGGGCTGGACTATCCAGTCATCGTCCGGCTCGTCATGCCAGATGTGGCGAACGCCCTTGAATTTGGCCCTCGCCTGCAACTCATCGAGATCGCGCCCGATATCTGGCGACTGCAAATCGACCCACGCCACCACGCCGCCAACGAAGTCGTTCTCGTCGGCAAGGTCAAGCAGCCAGCGCGCCTCTTCGATCGACTGCACCGCCTGCACGATGACACTCTTATCAACGCCCGCGTCGTCCATCAGCGGCTTCAGATCGGCCGGGAGGTGGTTCTTTTTCAGCACCGACTCGCCGGACGGCATCCACGGGTAGTCGAATTTATCCAGATCCCAGAAGTGCTGATGGCTGTCTATAGTTCCCATCGGGATTGTCATAGAGGCTTAGGAAACCTACTCCCAGTCCACCTTGCCGATATCCTGGCCGCCGTCGCGAATGGCGTGAGCCTGCTTCCCGG
>JADFHP010000188.1 GCA_022567135.1 Chloroflexota bacterium | reverse complement strand
CCGCGCAGGATCATGGATGGGCTGAACGAGAAGAACGGCTAGCCGGATAGCACGCGAATATGAACGGCCTGCCAGAGGCGGGCCGTTTTGCGTTGCGGAGATTTGCGATGCGTGAACAGACGTCTGTGCAGGCGTCGCGCCAGTGGGTTTTCGACCCTTCCCTTCCCGTCTCTGCAACGTTCCAGTCCTCCGCCTGAGGCGGATCCAAATGCCGATTTGGACTGGCGCAATGGGCCTTTCGGACGATGGACTCGCCGTTGGTGGTCAAGGACGCTTAATTGGCGGCAGCGCGGTCCCCGTCTCTGCCGCCGGGCCGGGGTGGCGTGCTTCCCCATCTTGCACGTCTCTCCGGTCTCATTTTCGGAGTGCGGCTGCAGCCACTCTTTTGACAGCAGAACTCCCCGCTGTTAGCTTTGCCCAACGATCAACGCACCGGCAGAGACGATACACGTCTGCCATGGGAGGACCGGAATGGCAAAGATAAATATCGACATCGAATACTGCGTGCCCTGCGGCTACCAGAACCTCGCGGCATGGACCGTCTCGGAGATGTTCGCAGCGGCAGGAACCGACGCCGCCATCGCGCTGACACCGGGAGACGCCGGCGTCTACAAGATCACCGTCGATGGCGAGGTCTGGTTCGACAAGGTCGACAACGATGGCAACACCCCTGAGATCCACCAGATGAAGGACCTCAAGGCGAAGATGCGGAACTACGCCGAGGATAAGGCCGCCGCGCCTGTCGGCTAACCGCCTGCCAGATAATGAAACAAGAGGCCCGGTTTATGCCGGGCCTCTTGGCGTGTCATGAAGTAATTTGCTAGCCCCAGCGTCCGCGGCCAATCCCGCGGCCCGGAAACACGCCGGAGTGCTCGCCCTCATCGATGACCACCTGGCCGTTCACGATCACGTAAGGAATGCCTTCTGGGAACACCCTCGGGTTCTGCCTGGTCGCCCGCGTCTTCACGTTGTGCTTGTCGAACAGGACGATGTCGGCCTTGAACCCGTCGCGCAGTATCCCCCTGTTCGGGATGCCGATTCGCTGCGCCGGGAACGACGTCATCTTGCGTATCGCCTCCGGCAGCCGGAGGTGCTTTTCCGCCCTCACGAACTCGGCGAGGATCACCGGGTAGCAGCCGTAGGTGCGCGGATTCGGGTAGTCGCCAAAGAGAATCGCGTCCGAGCCGATCATCCCGAACGGATGCGAGACGAAGGCCGGGAGCGTCTGCGCGTTCGTGCCAAGGCTGACCGTGGATAGCCCCAGTCCCTCCTCATCAAGCAGGTCCAGCAGCGTATCTAGCGGGTCTTCGCCCCGCATGTCGGCGATCTCGGTAATCGAGTGGCCCTCGTACTTCTTGTTGTGCGGCAGATTGAAGTTTGTCAGCCACTGCTCATCCAGCTTCCGCCAGCCGCCATCGCCCTCCATGTCGCGCCGTATCGCCGCGCGGTCTTCGGCCGAATGCAACGCTTCCTTCAGGCGTTCCGGTCCGCCGTCCATCGTCCACTGCGGCAGCGCGATGGTGATTCGCGTTCCCGAGTACGGATATGGATAACAATCGAAAGTGACGTCCATGCCCTCGTCACGGGCGTCCTCGACGAGGCCGATGTAGTCCCAGTGGCTGCCAACGCCCTGGGCGCTCTGCCTGTAGTGGGTGAGGTGGACCGCGATGCCGCTGCCGCGGCCAATCCGAAGCGACTCCTCCCACGGCGCCAGCAACCCCTCCTTCAACAGGCTGGCCCTGGTGTGGGTGTGATAGAAGCCGCCCATCCGATCTGCGCTTCGTGACAGTTCAATCAACTCGTCGGTGTTTGCGTAAGAGCCCGGCGGATAGTCGAGGCCGGTGCTCAGGCCTACAGCGCCGTCCTCCATCGCCTCCCTGACCACGGACTTCATGTTCTCCATCTCTTCCGCAGTCGCCGGACGGTCGTTCCAGCCCACTCCCCATATCCGCACCGGGGAGTTGCCGAGAATCATGGCGACGTTGATCGAAGTGGCGTGATCGAACTTGCTCAGGAAATCGGATACGCTCAGCCAGTCGGCCGGCATCGGCGGCCAGCCGTTCAGCCCGCAATCCAGCTCGATGAATCGGTGTAGCTCTTCCTGCGTCTTGAAAGGAGCGAACGAGTTGCCGTCGATTCCGACCAGCTCGGTCGTCACGCCCTGGCGGACCTTGGGCAGATGCTCCGGCTCGCCGAGCATCGTCAGCCCGGCGTGCGAATGGACATCTATGAATCCCGGAGCGATTACCAGCCCCGAGGCATCGATCGTCCTTCGCGCCTCGATCTCCGAGTGGTCGCCACGGTGAATCTTTACTGTGTCGCCATCGACCAGCACCGTGCCGAAAAAGCCGGGGCTGCCGGTACCGTCGATGATCTCCCCGTCGGCGATTTTCAGATCGAGCAACTATTCAGACCTCTTCAAATTGACGCGGCACTGGCATCGATGACATCCAGGCCAAATCTACATCACCCAGATGTCAAAGAGAGCGCCGCCAGGTTAAGCGGAGTGAACCGCCGGTATGATATGAGCGAATAACCTGCTGGTGCCTCTACGAACAGAGTCCGACGTTGCAGAACGCGCAACTGAAGCAGCAGAGGATGTGAAATGTCACTATTCCGATCGCGGTCGCGGCAACTATTGTTCGCATCATTCGCGATTGTCATGATCGCAATCGCCTGCGCCGGCGACGACGAGGTAACCGCGCCAATCGTGACCGTCGGCCCCGCGCCCACGTCCATCCCGGAGCCGACCGCGACTCTGGAGCCCACCTCCACGTCGGTGTCTGTCGATT
>JADFHP010000098.1 GCA_022567135.1 Chloroflexota bacterium | reverse complement strand
AGCCGTACCGATAAGCTTCCCGAAAGAAGTCAAAGTCGTATCCCAAAATCAACTTGGGCTGGTCGACGATATCGATCTTGAGGTCGGGAGCGATCTGTTCATCGTTGGATTTCCATTTGGATTTGGAGCAGGTGACTACTTCCCTATATGGAAACGTGGAACGATCGCGAGCGAGCCCCTGTTTGAACCAGATGGCCTGCCGCGGTTTTACATTGATTCTTCGACGAAGCCAGGAATGTCTGGGGCCCCTGTATTTGCAACTGAGTCCCGGGACTACTTCGACGTAGGCAAAGAAGCGGGCGAAGCCTTCGCCGAGGTGCAGCGAGGAGAAGCGAATGCTCTAGAGGCGATCACGAAGATCGACCCTGCCAATATGCAGCACTTCATAAAAAAAGAGTTCCGCCTAGTGGGGATCTACTCAGGAAGGATTGTTCCCGGTGGCGAGGACCCTAACATCGGAATTGTGTGGCAGAAGCGATTGATTGACGAGCTGTTCTCAGACCCGTCCGGCCCCGCGATTCAAAAATTCATGATCGGGGAGTAGGAAACTGCGAGTCCCTGGCCGAGTCACAATCCATCGTAGAAAGTGACCCGGAGACATCATGAGTTGCTCAAACAGTCTGTTTGAGGGCACGGTCGAGCCTGTCCCCTTGATGGATGGCGAAATGTACCCCGTCACCTTCTTCGTACACCAATCGAAAAGTGACTTCCGATTGGTGGGAGTGGGGGCGGTCAGGGAGGACCGCGTAGCGAGCTGTGACCCTAAATGTTGGTTCGCCTACCCGAGTCATTATCAGATCACGCACAGCCGTGTTCGTCTCGCTATCGAGGATAAAAATGGTGCCGCGCGCGGGCGGAATGTCCTGTTCGTTGCCTGCAGGATGTTCAACTTCGACATCTTCCCCCTGGTGATTGAAGGCTGCGACTTCGATTACGACCGCGTATGCAGGTGCGAATCCAACGTTATGTACCCCGAAGACCAATTTCCACCCCGTTGTGGAGAGTGTGAGCGATTGCGGATCGTCGATGACCACGTGTGGGCGCAGGCGTTCGGCTTGGGCCGTGGCGGCATCGGCCGCACGCCGTGCTGCGTTCGTAGCCCTGATCTGAAAGCCCAGGACGACGGCGAATATCACGGCTGTAATGATCGACGCGATGATCCCGATGAATTCGATTGGCGCAACTTTCATTATCAGCATGAGCCAAGTCTATCCGGCCGTGAATTCGGTCGATCACAATCCTCAGTAGAAAGTGATCTCGATGCCCAGGGTTGAGACAGTTAGCAGTAGGCGGGGCGATCGCGGAATGTACCTCGGCGGTGGGCGCAAGGCACAAACGCCACGCAGGAAAAGTGACCAGCGTCTGTCAGGCGCTACCGGTCACTTATGAAAGGATCACCTGGACGCCCATAACAACCCTCCGCCACCCCCCTTGACACATCCCCAATCCTCCCATACCATCAGAACATACGTTCTATTACACCAGCGCCAGAAACACCTATGACCAGTGCTTCACCTTTTCCCCAATACACTCCTACACCGCCTGATCGCAACCCTGCGGACAGGCGCCGTTCATGGCGCAAAAAACCAACCGCGTTCGTCAAAAACGAACTCGGCATCAACCTCTGGGACAAACAGAACGACATCCTCCTCGCAATACGCGACCACCATCGCGTCGCAGTCCGATCTTGCAACGGCTCCGGCAAGACTTTTGCCGCCGCAGTCGCCGTTATCTGGTGGCTCACAGCATGGGCAGACGCCGTCGCGATCACCACCGCGCCGACAAACCACCAGGTCCGCGACCTCCTATGGCGCGAGATCGCCCGTATTCACCGGAAAAACTCCGATCTGATCGGCGGAACCCTGACAAAGACCGCACTCGAGATCGGCGACCGTAATTTCGCACTCGGTCTCTCAACCGATGCACCAGAACGGTTCCAGGGCTTCCACGAAGGGAACATCCTCTTCGTCGTCGACGAAGCCGCCGGAGTCTCCGAGGAGATCTACGAGGCCATCGAAGGATGCCTGACCTCGGAGAGCGCACGGCTGCTGCTTATCGGCAACCCAACCAGACGCGCGGGAACGTTCTACCGGGCGTTTCAAGAAGAAAGAGAGCTCTGGTACCCGTTACACATATCTGCGCTAGAGACGCCAAACGTGGCAACCGGCGCAACCATAATGCCCGGGCTGGTCACCACCCGCTGGGTGGACGAAGCAGCCCGGAAGTGGGGAGCTAAAAGCCCCACATACCAGATACGCGTGCTCGGCGACTTCCCATCGCAGAGTATCGACACACTTTTTGGGTTAGACACGGTAGAGGCCGCCGTCCAACAGGCCTCGAAAACAGCCGATAGCAGTGAGTCCCAACAGACTCATCCATACCCGGTAACGGACAGCCGCGCCCCCTCCCAGGGCCATCCTCTCGCGCCCGAATCCCCGGAATCCCCGGAATCCCCGGAATCCCCGGTAGACGAGGGGCTTGCCCCTCCCAACCCTGGCCCACAACCCGCGTCCGAATCCCCGGTAGACGAGGGGCTTGCCCCTCCCAACCCCGGCCTGCAATCCGCGGCCGAATCCCCGGTAGACGAGGGGCTTGCCCCTCCCACCCCTGGCCCGCGATCAAACCCCGAAGAGCGGGGCAAGCCCCGCGGCTACCAGATCGCCCATCCCACCGCGGGCATCAACCCACGACACGGCCGACAACGCATTAATCCCGATATAAGTGCAGGCCACTGCCTGCTCGGCGTGGACGTCGCACGCTACGGCTCGGACAACACTGCCATCTGCATCCGGTACGGCGACACCGTCACATCACTCGAGACATTTTCCAAGCAGTCCACCATGGAGACCGCCGGCCGCATCGCCGCCGCCATCCATGACCACAACCCGATCTCCGTCCGCATTGACGAAATAGGCGTCGGAGCAGGCGTCGTAGACCGCCTCAAAGAACTCGACTTCGACTGCATCGAAGGCATCAACGTCGCCAGAAAAGCCAACGATGCAAAAACCTACGCAAACCTGCGCGCCGAGATCTACGACGGGCTACGCGAGCGCTTCGAACGTGAAGAGATACAGATCCCCAACGACCCCGACCTGATCAGCCAGCTCACGTCGATCCGCTATACCTTCACGTCAAACGGCCAGATAAAGATCGAAGACAAGGAGTCGCTCAGGCGCCAGGGCCTGCCGAGCCCCGACCTCGTAGACGCCCTCGTCCTCGCATTCGCCCCGACCCCCGAGCGAAGCGTCTACAAGATGTGGTCGTCACCAGCCGACTTCGAAGCCGATCGCGATCCTTCTCGTTTGGCCCGCCTGCCCCGATCCTGCGACATCTGCGGCCCCGACCCCGACTGGCAGGGCGAAGGCTTCTGCGCCCACACTGCGCCGCCACGCTCCAATAGCGTCACCATGGAGGAGTGGGCTCGCGCGCTGATGGGGAGGCGATGACAACACAGCACCACCCCCAACCTTAATGACTTCCTGAGCGGAGGCCCGATTCTGATCGGGGCGCAGCCGAAGGACCGTGTGTTGGCAGGCCGAGAGGTGACTCACGGGGGGAATGGGATGTTGTGGGAATAGGTGTTCGGTGTTTTGGCGCGTGTTTTGGCGTTCAAGGCACGGTCCTTCGGCTCAGGGGACTTCGCCCTTCGAGAGACCTCAGGAGAACCTCAGGAAGTCATTAATGAAGGGCGGAGTCCCCGGGACGGTAACGTGGTCGCCCGCACGCCAGAGCCTGACCTTGAACCGCAGCCGGCTTCCTCTGGAGGCGGCGGCGGTTACCCCACACGGTCTGGACCTTCGCCGAACGACAATCGCTCGAACACATTGAATCCAAATAACCCTGCTTCGAGTGCTGCCGCAAATAATCGTTCGAATCAGATGAACCCGAATAACCCGTCTTACCGGTCGTCGCGAGGGCGTTGAGGCGGGCGGGGGCGTGCGACCGGGTACGCGGCCTCATTTTGGCGGCATTGGCGCGGCGGTGTGAGCGCCGCTGTCGGGGGCGCGCCTACCCGCAGACGGGGTCCGGGAAGCCGGGCGGGAGAGGAGGGGCGCCGAACTGGACGAAAACGACCGGTTCGATCTCATCCGATAGCCCGGCCCGCGTATCGCACAGGGCGGCTCTCGTCCCGTCGGCCGCCTGCTGCACGCCGTTGCGGTCCCCGGCGGCCGCCGCGGTGGCGATGCCGTTCTGCGACGCAAGCACATCATCGAAGTACTGCACTATCAGTTCGTGGTCGGCGCTGAGCTCCGGGGGCGGGGTGAGTTTTGCAATCGCGCTGCGGGCATCTTCAACGGTGGCGATGAAGCCCGGACCTGCCTGCGAGACCAGCGCATCGAGGTTCGTCGGCGTGAGATTAAAACCCGCGTAGTCGGGGCCTGTCTGGGGGAATCGGGCGCGGAATTCGCGAAGGAGACCGTAAAGCTGTTCCCGGTATCCGCCATCCAGGACCGAGGGATCAGGCGCCGCAAATGCGAACGCTGATCCGCCGAACACTACCTCTGCAATCTGAGGGGGCACTCCCAGTAGCGCCTGGATCGACGCCTCATTGCTCCCCAGCTCGAAGTTCGACGTAAGGAACTGCAACGCATCGCCGTCTCTTGCCGCCTGGCCGATAATCCGATCAATCCGGACAAGCTCGTCCAGGTGGTTCATCAGTAGAACGTGCCCCGCTTCGAATCGGGGTGGTGGGACCGCCTTCTCTACGATCGTCCGCACCGCTTCGAACGCTGTGCCTGCGCCGGCGTCTGCCAGCGCCTTCAGCATCGCTCTCTCGTCCGCGAATTGCTGGTTCACAGCCTGGGCGAAGACGGCATTTCGCTTTGCGAACTCCTGCCAGCCCTCGTTCAGGACATCCAGGTAAGCCGACTCTTCATCCGAAAGGCCGCCGAAGGTCTCTCCGGCTGCGATCGCCTCATCTGATATCAGGAAAAAGCTTCGGAACGACTCAGAAAGGTCGGCCAACAGATTGCGTTGAAGCGTTTCCGAATCGTTCTCTAACTGTTGTTGGCGCAGAAAGTCATCGGCATTTACCGCTTCCAGCGCCTGGCCCGACAGGACCAGATCGTCCCGCAGGTATTTCAGGACGCGCTGGTGATCGGGAGAATAATCTTCAGGAGCCTCGATCGCTTCGAGTGCCGCAATGTCCGCCTGTACTCCATCGATATGACGCGGAAGAGCTTCGGACAATGCCGCGAGTACCTCGACCGGGCTGGGTGCAATGCCCTCAAATATCTTCCCGATCTCCTGTTCGCGCGCATCAGTGCGCTCGGCCAGCGCGCTGATCTCGGCAGCGTAGTCGTCATTCGAGAGTGTGTCCGAGCTGCCGCAGGCTACGGCGATAACGGCGATCGCTGTGACCACGAGTAGTCGAAAACCCGGAACACTCCCTGGAACTTTTAGAGTGGCGTCACGCATTTCCAAGAGTCCTCAATTCGGTCTTTCGCCAGGTTTGCAGTTGACGAGTTCGATTCCTCAGATTGCCGTGCCCGCTCCGGGAGCGCAAAGCGCGGGCCCGATGTGGCTCAGATGCAACTTGACACTAAAAGGATTTTGGGCAGCCTGGACCTGCAGGGCGGCAAGACGCCCCCTCCCAGACCATGTTGTGACACCCGCATCCCGCAATTACAATCCGGCAGGCACCCCGGCCCAATCCCCGGAGAGAGAGATGGTCCTCAGCGACCGGACAATCAAAGAACAGATCGCCGCCGGACGCATCGTCATCGACCCGATGGACGAGGACGACATCCAGCCGGCCAGCGTCGACCTGCATCTCGGCAGGTCCCTCCTCGCCTTCCGAAACTCGCGCAGGCCATACATAGACCTGCGCGAAAACGTCTCCGATCTCACCGAGGAGACCCAGCTTCACGATGACGAGCCGTATATGCTCCACCCCGGCGAGTTCATCCTCGGCAACACGCTCGAGACGATTCACCTGCCTGACGACCTCGTCGCACGCCTCGAAGGCAAGTCGTCACTCGGCCGGGTCGGACTGGTCATCCACTCCACCGCGGGCTACGTCGACCCCGGATGGCAGGGCAGCCTCACGCTGGAGCTGACCAACGTCTCGAACCTGCCGATCACGCTCTACTCCGGCATGAAAATCGGCCAGATATCGTTCCAGCACATGACTACCCCCGTCGACCGGCCGTACGGCAGCAAGGACCTCGGCAGCCGGTACATGGGCTCGACCGGGCCGACGGCGAGCCGAATGCACATCGACTTCGACGACCGAAGGGCTCG
Source organism: Chloroflexota bacterium (assembly GCA_022567135.1). Lineage (GTDB taxonomy): Bacteria > Chloroflexota > Dehalococcoidia > Lucifugimonadales > Lucifugimonadaceae > UBA1151. The sequence continues at coordinate 4,758 of JADFHP010000098.1, read as the reverse complement.
TTAGCGTCCCGGGCGCCGGCAAAATGGACTACATGTCTCGGGCACTCGACCTGGCGGCGAAAGCGGCCGGCGGAGTGAGCCCGCGCCCGCCGGTCGGCTGCGTCATCGTGAAGGACGGCCAGATCGTCGGCGAGGGCTGGACCACCCAATCACCCGGGCGACACGCCGAGGTCGCAGCCCTTGAGCAGGCCGGCGAGGCGGCGCGCGGCGCCACCGCATACACCACCCTCGAGCCCTGCTACCACCACGGCGACACCCCGCCCTGCACCAGCGCCCTGATCGCCGCCGGGATCAGGCGCGTCGTCCCGGCAATCATCGATCCCAACCCGCAGGTAGACGGCAAGGGCATCGCAAGGCTGCGGGACGAGGGAGTCGAGCTGGCGGAAGAGGTGAGCGCGGGGCACCGGCAGGCGGCGTGGGAGCTGATCGAGGGATTCGCCAGGCTAATCAGAACGGGCCGCCCGCTCGTCATCGCCAAGTACGCCATGAGCCTGGACGGCAAGATCGCCACCCGCAGCGGCGACTCGCAATGGATAACCTCGGAAGAGGCACGCGAGCGCGTGCACCGGCAGCGCGCCCGCGCCGACGCCATCATGATCGGCAGCGGCACCGCCATCGCCGACGACCCCCGTCTCAGCGCAAGGCCCGGAGGCGAACTGACGCCCGAACCTCGCCCGCGGCTAAAGATAGTCGTCGACACCGACGGCGAGCTGCCGCCCTCGGCGAAGATGTTCTGGGAGCCCGGCGAGGTCCTGATGGTCTACGCAACGCGCTCGGAAGACGCCGGCCCGCTGATCGGCCTGCCTGACAACGTCGAGAAGATGGAGCTGCCCCCCGGCTATGGCGGCATCGACCTCGTCATGCTCATCGACGAACTGGGGACACGGGGCATTGGCACCCTGATAGTTGAGGGCGGCAGCCGCCTGCTCGGCTCGCTCTTCGACCTCGACCTCATCGACAAGGTGAACGCCTATATCGCTCCCGTGATCATCGGCGGCGAGGACGCTCCAACCCCCGTTGGCGCCTCAGGCCACGAAAAACTCTCTCAGGCGCCCCGCCTCGAGCGCATCACCACAGAGCAACTCGGCCCGGACACCCTCATCACCGGCTACATCCCCGGCCACACAGGGCACATGCCGGCGGGGATCGGTTAGGCCGAAATCTTCCCTGTCCCGGTGGACCGGGGTACGATCATGGCACACGGCGATGACCCGGGGATCATCCACTCCGCAGGAGATTTATCCGGCCTCGAACAGCTCTATCGGGTTGCCATCCAGGTCTTCTGCGAGGATCTGCTTGCCACCGGGGCCGCTGATAATCTCGTTCCGGAACTGGACTCCGGCCCGTGTAAGTCTCTTGACCTCGGCCTCTATGTCATCGACCTCGATGAGGAGGCGGTTCCAACCGCCCGGCTCAGGCTCGCGTCCGTCGGGCATCGGGCGGCGCGCCGAGGACCTGGGGCCGCTGAGCCAGAGCGTCAGGTCTCCCAGAGAGACCATGCAGAAATTGGGACTTTGCATCTTGATCGTGAAACCGAGGTTCTCGGTATAAAAGGCGGTGGCCGCCTCGGCGTCGCTGACCATGTACCTGACGGTCGCCATTTCTCGCCTCCAACTGCACCTCACACGGCGCACATTCTGGGAAGACGCGGACTATAAAAGTGAGTATTGAATCTGTCAATCGCCGCCACCCAACGCCCCTGCCTGACCAGCCCCGGTTGCCATACCCGGCGCCACCGGGTGAAACTATCCGCCAAATGTTCAGCGGAATCGTGGAAGAACTGGGCGAGGTAGCCGCATTCGACGGCGAGCGCCTCGATATCAAGGCATCAGACGTGCTGTCAGACCTGGGCGTCTCGGACAGCATCTGCGTCAGCGGCGCATGCCTGACCGTCATCGAGACGGTTGAAGGCGGGTTCATCGTCGAAGTCGTGCCCGAGACGATTGAGAGGACCAACTTCGGCGCCCTCAAACCCGGCAGCCCCGTCAACCTGGAGCGGCCGCTCGCATACGGCGGCAGGGTCGGCGGCCACTTCGTCCAGGGCCACGTAGACGGCCTTGCAACCATCGACTCGATCAGCCCGGACGGCAACTCGCTCCGTATCTGGCTCAAAGCTGAAGGCAATATAATGAGATACGTAGTCGAGAAGGGCTTTATCGCCATCGACGGCATTAGCCTGACAGTCGTGGACGTGGCCGACGATGGCTTCTCCGTCGCGGTCATTCCGTATACGAACGAACACACGACGCTCGGCAGTCGCCAACCAGGCGACGCCGTCAACATAGAGGTCGACATGACAGCCAAGTACGTCGAGCGGTTCACGCTCCCGCATCTTGAGAACCGGAAAGGCACCTGAGGCCGACCCCAGAAATTCCAAGACCTCCAACATGGACATGCCCAATCAAGCAACAGACTCCGTAGAGAACGCGATAACGGCGTATCGCGAAGGCCGCATGGTCATCATCGTGGATGACGAGGATCGGGAAAACGAAGGCGACCTCGCCATGGCCGCCGACGCCGTCACTCCAGAGGCGATCAACTTCATGGCCACCGTCGGCCGCGGGCTGATCTGCTGCTCGATGGAGGGCGACCGGCTGGATCAACTCAATCTGCCCCCGATGGTGCAGCGCAATACCGCCCGGCTCGGCACCGACTTCACCGTGTCCGTCGATGCCACGGAAGGCATCACGACCGGCATCTCCGCCTTCGACCGGGCACAAACGATTCTGACACTCCTCAACGAGGAGTCGACTCCCGACGACCTGGCGCGGCCGGGCCACATCTTCCCGCTGCGATACGCCGAAGGCGGCGTGCTAGTGCGGGCGGGCCAGACTGAGGCGTCCGTAGACCTCGCCAGAATGGTGGGCCGCTATCCCGCGGGCGTCATATGCGAGGTGATGGGCGACGACGGCCGCATGGCATTGCGGCCTGAACTGGAAAAGATCTCCGAAGAGCACGATATTCCGATCGTCAGCGTCGCCGACATCATCCAGTACCGATTCGAGCACGAAAAACTCATCGAACGGGTGGCGGAGGCACGGCTGCCCACTCCCCACGGGGAGTTCAGAGTGGTCGCATACCGGAGCGGCGTCGACCCGGCAGAACATCTTGCACTGGTGCGTGGCAATATCGACCCCGATAAGCCGGCGCTGGTACGGGTGCACTCCGAGTGCCTGACCGGCGACGTCTTCGGCAGCCTGCGCTGCGACTGCGGCGATCAGGCCGACTACGCCATGAAGATGATCGGCGAGTCCGGCAATGGCGTTTTCCTGTATATGCGCCAGGAAGGCCGCGGCATCGGGCTCGTTAACAAACTCAAAGCGTACGCGCTGCAGGACGAAGGAATGGACACGGTCGATGCCAACGCGAAGCTCGGCTTCCCCATGGACCTGCGCCACTACGGCGTGGGCGCGCAGATCCTCGTCGACCTCGGCGTCGGGAAGATTAAGCTCCTCACCAACAACCCCAGGAAGGTGATCGGGCTGGAAGGCTACGGACTGGAGATCGTCGACAAGATCCCGATCGAGATCGCGCCGAACGCCGAGAACGAACGCTATCTGCGGACCAAGAAGGACCGGATGGGCCACCTCCTCGATATCCCGGAGCCGCAATCGGCGCCGGAGTCGAGCCCCGAATCGGTTCCGCTCGACTAGGGGCGAGAGACCCGAGCATGTCCCCCACTGAGATCACGGGCCACCACGACGGCGCGGGACTGCGCGTCGGCATCGCAGTCGCGCGCTTCAACGAATACGTGACCCGCGAGCTGCTGCAGGGCGCGATCGAGAGGCTCGCCGAACTCGGCGTCGACGACGAAAACGTTACCGTTGCGTGGGTGCCTGGCTCCTTCGAACTGGCGACCGCGGCGCGCGACATGGTCTCCGCAAACGGCGGCGGCATGGACGCCGTGATCTGCCTTGGCGCGGTGATCAAAGGTGAGACGGCGCACTTCGAGCACGTGGCCCAGGGCGCCGCAGACGGCATCGCCCAGGCAGGCGCAGAGACCGGCAAGCCGATCATCTTCGGAGTGCTCACCACATACACCACAGACCAGGCGATGGTACGGGCCGACCGCAACGCGCAAAACCTCGGCGCAGAATACGCTGATACAGCCGTCGAGATGGCGAACCTGCACAAGGCCCTGACGAACCTCTAGGCGCCCACCGCCGCGCCCGTGACCGGCGCAAAAGCCACACGGATTCCACGTGATCACGTTTCGGTCCTCGCCGACGACGATTTCAGGAAGCACTGAAGAGAACCTCGTGCGGGTTGAAAACGCTTGGCCAGCACTCATGTCCAAGGCCCAGTTCCAAAGGCCGATATCCAGCAGGATCGTTCAGCGCCGAAGATTTCGGAAGCGGTGGTCAGACGCCACGTCGAAGATTTAAGGACGCTGCTTCAGGCTGCTGATCGTCAAATTAGGAAGTCTGTGTTGCGGTCATTCATCGAACGGATCGAGATCGACGGCGGGACGGTGACGGTCAAGCATCACCTACTTCAAACAGAAACCGCCGGACCGTCAGGTTCAGCGGTTTCTGTTTATCGTACCTTCAGGTGGAGCTGGAGGGACTCGAACCCTCGACCCCCTCAATGCCATTGAGGTGCTCTCCCAGCTGAGCTACAGCCCCGGGCCGTGAAAAATCGTATCACGCTGATGATGACGGGCGGCGGTGATTCAGCCCGTGTCCTGCCCGGTTACGGCGGGATCGGTGTCAGATATGCCGGATGTGCCGGATATTGCGGGCAGGACCACCGGGCGGC
>JADFHP010000097.1 GCA_022567135.1 Chloroflexota bacterium | reverse complement strand
CCCCTCAGCTAAGCACGCTGCCAGTTGTTCCAGCCAGTCCCGCGTGCCGGGGGCAACTCGCCCCCGATCGGGCCGCTAACGGTCCATTTCCCGAGAAGATGCAGGCCACCGCCCGCCCGCTAATCGCTCCGCCTCCGCTTTCAGGTCTTCGAGCCACGATTCGGTCATGCGGCGAATCAGGAACTGCGGGTAGTAGACGCCGACCGGAATAACGGGGCTGCTAAACCGCTTGTGATCAGTGACCGTTACGCCGGCGTCACGCGGCTCCAATGAGATCGTCCTGCCTGCCTTGATGGTGAATTTCGTGGATACCCATGAGACGCGGCGGCCGGATTCGACGTCGGTCAGCCGGACGTTGAACGGCACCGCGATGCCGGCCATGCGTAGTTTGAACGACAGCGCCTCTCCGGGCGACCACACCTGGGGCGCAACCGAGACGCTCGGGCAGACCCGGCACCACTCCGGCCAGCGATTCGCGTCCGTGAGCGCCTTCCAGACCGATTCGAATGGGGCGTTCACCGTGACCGTCGATCTCATCTCGAAGCTGCGGACCCGCATCCGGTCACTCGCCTCGCGGCGCCCATGAGAACAGGTGGGGGATGACCTCCGCCTGCCACCGAAAACGGTATCCGCCACCGTCCACGGGTTCCAGGTTTCGCCGCACAGCATCCTCCAACCGCCCATAGTTTGCCGAGCCTTCCTGTACGAACAGGCGGCTCGCGGCCCGCCGGACCGACGCTTCCGGGTCCGGGAACGGCCGTTGGGCGATGGGCTCCAGCGGGGTGGTCTCGAATTCGATATCCCATGAGCGAAGGAGCGCGCCGAACTCGTTCGCTCCCGGCGACTCGATTCGCTTCTCGCCGTGCGCGGCCTCCCAGAGGGGGTGTAAGTAGGCGATTGGCTGGGCGGTGCTGAGTAGGACGACGATGCGGCGTCTGGCTACGGCCTCGGCTTTCGCGAGAAACTCCCCGATGGGATGCACCGAGTAGAGCAGGTGCGCGATCAGCACGACGTCTGTTGCCCGCGTTTTCTGCTCTGGCCACTCTTCCCACGTCGATTCCACTACGTTTATGTTCTCGATGCCGCGGTCATTCATGTGCGACCGCAGTTCACTGAGCATCGTCGGCGACGAGTCTATTGCCGTCACGTTCCGGCAGTAGCGGGCGAGGGGCACGGACAGCCGCCCGGCGCCGCACCCCACGTCGACCAGATCTGCGTCCGGGCCCAGCCACTTTGCGATGTTCGGGACGATGGGATCTTCGGGGGCTCCTTCCGGCTCTGGCGCGAACCGGGCCGAGAGGTTCCGCCATGAGTCGCGCGCCCCCGCGCTTTCCAGAACGCGCTCGCTCTGCTCGGCCGATGCGGCGGCGCGGGCGTCCCAATCGAGAGACTCGGGGGTTTCAGGAAACGGGGGCATTCGTTGCGGGGAGTCCATTCGTGATATTTGGTGGCGCCTTCAGGATACGGGGCTCGAGATATTGAGCGTCATCAGCCTGAGGCCGGAGATACCGGTCAGTCGTCTTAATCGGTTATCGACAGACTCGTCGACCGGTCGGTAGCCGAGGCTGTCGTAGAGCCGTTGCGCGTCGGTATTTTCGATAATCACCGTGAGGCTGCAGCGCGCTGCCCCGGTAATAGCAGCGGTGCGGTGGGCACTCTCGAGAAGGGCTCTGCCGATTCCCCGGTTGCGGAACTCAGGCATCACCGCCACGTTCACGACCTGGTAGTCGTCGTCCGGAACTTCCGGGCTGCCTCGCCGAAGCGCAGACAGCCTGCCGGACAGACGGAACATCCCGATGATTCCGTAGACTCGGAATACGGACCAGATGGTGGACCGCAATCTGCGCCTGACTTCGCGGCCGGGCAGATCTGAGCAGATGCCTACGACATTTCCATCCACCTCCGCCACGGTCGTGATATCCCAGCTGAAAAGGCCGCCGCTGCGCCGGGCCAAACGCGTCATGTTTCGAATCGTGATTTCAGACTCGCCAGAGCCGAAAACCGGGTCGGCAATCGGGCCGCCGGCCTCTCGGAGAAGAACACCAATGGCCTCCGCGTCAGCGGGCGCGGCAGGCCGCAGCGTAGTTGGGCCGCTGGCTGGCTGCGCTTCTTTAGATGGATTATTCATGGCGTCTGCGCCCGCGGGATTTCCTGAATCGAACCAGGCGGCAATCTTGCTGCCATCTCCTGGGGCCATTCGATACGGTTCTTCGTAGTTACCGAAGACTGCCCGGGCTCCGGCTTCGCCCGCGCTGCGGTGGCATCTTAATGCCAGTTGGTGATTCCCGTTCGCGGAAGAGTGTTGACGGCTTATATTGACGGCCGGGCATGAGGCGCGTAATCTCGCCGGAATTTCGCCAGAACTCTGAAGTGTTGCCCGCATGCCGGGTAGGAAGCTGATTGAAGCAGATTGGCGCTGCACAACGAGGAGCCCGTCGTGATCAGGCGGGAGATCGAGATCTTCGCTCCCCCGGAAGTGATCTGGGAGTGGATTCGTCGCGTTGACTTATGGTCCGACTGGAATTCGGAGATCAGCTCCTCCTGGTTTATTGACGACGAGGCGGTAGGCGCCCGATTCAAGTGGCGCAGGAAACTGCTCGGCGTCAGGTGCAAGATCACCTCGTCCCGTTCCGGCCGCGAGTGGTCGTGGACGGGAAGCTACCGAATGATTGGGGTGACCCAGAGCTTCCGCCTCGATGGCAACTTTCGCTCCACCAGGCTATCGACAGTGGTCGCGTTCAAAGGCTTGCCCGCCCGCCTGCTCGCGCCACTGTTGAGGTGGTATGGATCGCGCTGGTGCGAGATATGGCTGGGCACGCTGAAGACCCGGCTCGAATCTCAGCACGAGCGAAACCGTAGCGGCAAGGGTGGACCCGGCGGGGGCAGGGTCTCGCCCGCGGCGCAGGCGCAGGCCGACCGGGAGCGACACCGGATTGGCGTTTAGGCGTCATAATGCACGCCTACGGGAATCGGCCAACCGTCACGGATTAGTCATGGAGGCGATCGATGCTACTGGGCGCGGCAAGCAGAGTTCGGGGCGATTGGAAAGAGTTGACTCCCGCGGCCCTCGCCGAGGCAAAAGCCGAGGGTTACGACGTTCTGAACATCCTCGTCGATGACCCCTGGGACTATACGGATGACGACGTCGCCCGCGCGAAGCGGCTGTTCGCAGATGCCGGACTGGTGATAGGCCAGACAAACGGCCGGTACGGAGGCGCCCTGATCAGCCTGAACGAGGCCAGCCGGGCGCATGCCATCGAGTTTCTCAAGCGCATGGCCGGCCTCACGGCGAAGCTGGGCGCGCCTAATACCTACCTGAGGCCTGGCAGCATGAACTCGGAAGGCGGCTGGCTGCCGCACCCGGAGAACCGCTCGCCGGAGGTGTTCGACCGGCTGGTGGACAGCGCACGGCAGGCCTGCGAGACGGCGGAGCAGGAGGGCGCCCGGCTTGCCACGGAAGGCGGCGTTGTCTGCCCGGTCTACTCGGCGCGCCGGATGCGCGATTTTTTCGACGCCGTCGGCTCGAAGGCGCTCGGGTTCAACCAGGATCCGGTGAACTTCGTCGCCAGCCTGGACGAAGCCTACGACCTGGAGCCGTTTTTGCAGGAGTTCTTCGACCTGCTGGGCGATGTGACATTTGGCGCCCACGCCAAGGACTTCCGGATTGCGAACACGTTGCTTGTGCGGTTCGAGGAAGCGGAGATCGGGCACGGGCTGATCCCGCACGATTTCTTCCTGACTCAGATGCAAAAGCACGCCCCCGACGCCCATGTGCTGATCGAGCATATTCCCCCGAACAAGTTCGCCAACGCCATTCGAGAGTTCAAGGTTTACTCAGATAGCGCCGGCATAGTATGGGACGAGCCGAAGCCCCCGCAGGTGTAGACTCCCGGCCACGGTACGGGCAGCGCGGCAAATAGCGCGAGACACCCCAGAGGACCAGAGAAAAATGAGCCTTGACGGCAAGCGAATCATTCTTACGGGCGGTGCGACCGGAATCGGCCGGGCGACGGCGATCAGGGTCGCCAGCGACGGCGCGAATGTGGCCTTCTTCGACGTGAACGACGCCGATGCCGAATCGACGCTGGCTACGATCACCGACGTTGGCGGCGAGGCGCGGTACTGGCATGTCGACGTGGTGGATGAAGCCGCCGTCCAGAGCGGCGTCGATGAGGCGGTGGAGTGGCTCGGCGGCGGTGTCGACGTGCTGCTCAGCATCGCCGGGGTGCTGCAGGGCGCTCAGATCTCCATAGACGAATTTCCAACGGATATGTGGGACTTCGTGCTCGATATAAATTTGAAAGGGACGTTCCTGGTAGTCAAGCATGTGACCCGCCACATGATTCCGGCCGGCGCGGGCACGATCATCATCACCTCATCCGGCGCGGGAGTGCTCGGGGGCAGTTCGTCATACGCATATGGCTCGAGCAAGGGCGGCACGCACGGCCTGGCCATGGTCCTGGACAGGCAACTGAGCGATCACGGCATCCGGGTGAACGACGTGCTGCCAGGTTCGCTGGACACGCCGCTGAAGCGGGCGCAGGTGGCTGCGGTCAGGGACGCGTCCGGGGATGAAGAGAGCTACGAGAGGATGATGGCCAACCTGGCATCTCCCGATGGCGTCGCCTCGGTAATGGCGTTCCTGGCCTCAGATGAGGCCGACTACGTGCGCGGCAGCATACGAACGATATAAGCAGAACCCGGGAAAGCTAGAACCAGGGGGCACTCATGCCGGTCATCGACTTTCGGGTCACAGGCCGTGAGCCGTACGCCGGTGGCGCGTCATTTGGCGATGCTGGTCCGTATGAGCAGATCGACGGCCTGGCAACCTTCGCGGTCGACCCCGATAACCCCGCCAACGAACTGATCGTCGATCTCGATAAAGCGCCGCGCGACGCGGACGGACGCGTCCGTTTCGTGGCCGATTTTTCTATCGTAGTACCCTCTGAGCCCGCGTCCGGTACGGCCAGAGTCCTCGTCGAACTCCCCAATCGCGGTCGCCGGCGGGTCGTGAATATCGTCAATCGCGGACCGGCCGAGCCAAACACGCGCACGCCGGATCCCGGCGATGGATTTCTGTTTCGGCACGGATTCTCTATAGCGTCGATCGGATGGCAGCACGATGTGTATCGTGACGATGCACTGATGGGCCTCGAAGCGCCGATCGCGCTAGATGACGGCGCGCCGATTCGCGGCCAGACGATAGTTGAGATCAGGCCCAACCAGTTGGAGCGGACGCGGCTGCTGGCGAACCGGATACACCGGCCTTACCCGGCCGCTGATGTCGAAGAGACCGGCGCTCAGCTCACTGTGCGCGACTACGAAGACGGCGAGGCCCGGCTCATACCCAGATCGGCGTGGCGCTTCGCAAGAGAGACGGTCGATGGCGTCGTTTCCAGCAACGAGCACATCTACCTCGGAGATGGATTCGAGCCAGGCAAGTACTACTACGTGACATACACCACGGAGGGCGCTCCGGTGGTCGGCGCGGGTCTGCTGGCGGTGCGGGACATAGCGCTCTTCCTGCGGGATGGCCACCCTGAACTGGGTTCGGCGACCGGCGGATTCGATGCGATCTACGGATTCGGCGTGTCCCAGACCGGCCGCATGCTCAGGGAATTCCTGCATCTTGGCCTCAACTCGGGCGAGGACGGCCGCGCTGCATACGACGGCCTGAACCCCCACGTGGCGGGCGGCCGCCGGGGCTCGTTCAACCACCGGTTCGCGCAGCCGTCCGAGCAGGCGATACCCGGCTTCGGCCACCGCTTCCCATTTGCGGACGATGAGCTGACCGACCCGAATTCGGAAAAGACGGATGGGCTGCTGAACCGGCCGCGGGCGCAGGGAACGATGCCGAGGGTGATCTACACCAACAGCTCTGCAGAATACTGGCGCGGCGACGGCGCCCTCACGCACATTGATCCCTCCGGCAGGTGGGACTTATCGCAAGCGTCCGAGACCCGCATCTACCACTTCGCAGGCACGCAACACGGCGCAGGCGCCCTGCCACAGGAGACCTTGAGCGGCTCAGATGGGAGCGTCGCTCAGTACGGATTCAACGTGGTCGACTACTCGCCTCTGCTCAGGGCGGCGATCATCAATCTTGACCGCTGGGTACGGGACGGTGTCGAGCCGCCGCCGAGCATGCATCCGCGCATCGACGACGGAACTGCAGCGACTAGAGACGCCGTGCTGGATGTGTTCGATGGGCTACCCGACATGAATACGCCTCATCGCGGACGCCTTTTCACGGTGCGGACGGTCGACCTTGGGCCTGATGAGTCCCGGGGAGTCGGACGCTGGCCGGCGATGGAGGGCGACGCCTACGCATGCCTGGTTTCAGCGGTTGATGACGACGGGAACGAGACCGGCGGCATTCGTATGCCCGACGTGGCGGTGCCGGTGGGTACCCATGCGGGCTGGAACCTCAGAGCGCCCCAGACCGGTTCGCCTGAGCAACAGATACCGATGCAGGGCTTCACAAGTTTCTTCATGCCAACGGCGGATGCTGCTCAAGAGGGCCTGGACCCGCGTCCTTCAATCGAAGAGCGCTACGAGAGCCGTGAGCATTACCTCAGACGCGTGAGGTCCGTCGCGGAGAATCTGGTCGTTAGCAGCTACGCCCTGGCGGAAGATATCGAGCTAATGGTCGCCAACGCCGACGGCCGCTGGGAGGCAGCGATGGCCGGGTTGGTCGCGCGCGCGCAAACGATCTGAAAGCCAGGGACGTGACCAACGCCTCCGCACGCCTGGCGCGACGCTATCTCGGGCCGATCATCCTCTCCGTCGTAGCCACGGCGCTGGCGGCATGCTCATCTTCTGATTCTGCCGGAGGAGTCGCTATCGAACCGCTGGCGACTCTACCTCCACCGCCGGCCGAAGGCGCGAGCCTTGAGCCAGCCGAGACGCTGGAGGCCCAGCCAACCCCCGCCGCAACGGTCGGCGTCGATCTCGTCGATACCCCTTCTTCGGCTTTGGATGAAGTGCGAGACGCCGAAACACTGGCGCCGTCTTCGACGCTGGAGGCGGAGCCGAGCCCCGCAGCGACGAGTGGCATCGAGCCTGCCAGCACTGCTTCGCCTGGTCCGGTTGAAACAAGGCCCACCGAGGCTCCGGCGATCCCCACTACTCCGGCGGCAGCGTCCCCAACGCCGTCGCAAACTCCACCTCCGATGGGGGACGCGACTGTCAAAACGAGCGACGGGCCGGATGACATCGGCCTCACGAATACCTCCTCATGGGTCTACTGGATCTCCGACGTCGATCTCGACGCGATCGCGGCCGTGGCACCGTCAATCGCCGTTATCGACTATGCGGCGGACGGTAGCGAAGACACGGTTTTCATAGATTCCGACATCGCCCGCCTGAGGGCCGGCATGACGTCGCCGGCAAGGGTGATCGCCTACATGTCGATTGGCGAGGCGGAGGACTACCGCTACTACTGGGAGCAGGAATGGGAGCCCGGGTCGCCGCAGTGGATCACGTCCACCAATCCGGACTGGGAAGGCAACTTCAAGGTGGAGTACTGGAACAGCGAGTGGCAGGGGACGATCTTCGGCAACCCGCGAAGCTATCTCGACCAGATCATCGCCGCCGGATTTGACGGGGTCTACCTGGACATCATCGACGCCTACGAGTTCTACGAGGACCGCGGCGTGGATGACGCAAGGGAGCGGATGATCGAGTTCGTCAGCGATCTCGCCACGTATGCCCGAGGGCAGAGCCCGGGATTCCTCATCGTGCCGCAAAACGCCCCCGAACTTGGCGCGAACCCTGCGTATCTGGGCGTTGTCGATGGGATCGGCATGGAAAGCGTCTACTTCGGCTACGACGAAACCGGCGTTGCCAATGACCCGAGCACTACAGCAGAACTCGAATCGCAGCTAAAGCGGTTCACCGACGCCGGCAAGTTCGTCCTGTCGGTCGATTACGTCGATACGCCATCAGGTGTGGCGTCCGCGTACCAGCGCGCCCGCCTGCAGGGGTTTTTGCCGACGGTCACCGACGTGGACCTGGACGGCCTGCCGATTCCGGAGCCGCAGCGCTAGACTTCAGGCGTCTCATGCACCAGCTTCCCGCCAACTTCGATGCGTACTGGCTGCAGATATTCCCGGACCGTATCGAGATTGACGTCCACGCCGAGACCTGGCGTCTCCGGACAGTCCACCATGCCCTTCTCGTTGACCGGGAGGCCGGTGGGCGCGGTCAGTCCGAGGATGAGCGGCGAGTCGCCCGCCGGGTACTCCAACAGGCGGAACTTCTCGACGCCCGCGAACACGTGCAGCGACGCCGCCAGTTGCAGGTGCGATTTGAACGTGTGGTTGACGTACGTCACGCCCAGTTCCAGCGCCCGCTTGCAGATCCGGTCGCAGACGGTGATTCCGCCGGTCCTCCCGACGTCGATCTGCACGAAGTCGATGCCGCCGTTGACCATCAGGTCGTCCGCCGAGCGGTAGAAGTCGGCGCCCTCGCCGGCGGCTATCGGCACCGGCGGCTTGCGATCTGTGAGCCGCTTGTACGCATCAACCTCGTCCGACAGCAACGGCTCTTCCAGCCACGTGATGTTGTAGTTGCTGAAGCGCACCGCGCGGTCGTATGCCGTGGCATCGTCCTCGCCCCATACGACGCCCGCATCCACCATGAGCTGGGCGTGTTGTCCGAGGCCCTCGCGTGCGGCTGCGACGAGCGCCTCATCATCGTCTGCCGTACCGCGGCCCATGGGCCCCCAGCCGAACTTCGCCGCGGCAAAACCACGGCCCCGCAAGTCTGCAGCGATCTCGCGCGTCTCATCCGGGTCGTCACCGAACAGCACGCTGGCATACGGCAGCTTCGGATATGACCTCTCGTAGCCAAGAAGCCTGTAGACCGGCTCTTGCAAAAACTTGCCGACGAGGTCCCACAGCGCGATGTCCACCGCCGCCACGGCGTGGTCGAGCTGCTGAACGTCAAGGCCGTATGCGCCGGCCTTCGCGCGGAGGCGGCGAACGTCTTCCGGCGTTTCAACCGTCTCGCCGATGAGGGCCGAGTTGATGTTCATGATGTTCACGTGCGACATCGGCATCACGTATGCGCTGAGCGAAACGAGTGGTGAGGAGTCGCTTTCGCCCCAGCCGTACAGGCCGTTGTCGGCGCGAACCCGGGCGAGCAGAGTGTCCTGCGTGCCGTCCGCTGTTGCCTTGATCTCGGGCAGAGCCACGTAAAAGAGGTCGATTGCTTCGATTTTCATGCGTGGCAATGTACCGCTCGTGGCGGCGCCGGGCAATGGGGTACGCGGGAGGCGTTATCTCAGACGGTGGTGCCGGGCAGCCTGCCGTCTTCGTCCAGCTTGACGGCGCCGGAGAGGCCCTGGAGCATCTCTGCAGCCTCGCGAGCGCGTGACGGGGCGACCTTGAGCATCGCCTGGCCCATCATAGGGCCCAGCGTCGCGCCAAGAAAAGTGCTGCCTCCGAACTTGCGCAGGCCGCTTCCGCCCATCGAGTAGTCGATGCCCTCGTCTTCCAGAATCGAGCGCGCGATCGCGATGGCCGTCTCATCGGTGGTGGCCATCACGACGATCTCTTTTCGATCTTCGCGTCTGCGTGACATGCTGCGCTCTCCGGTCAGGTGTTCCGCATCCCGTGGATACGATACAACGCGCGCCGTGGGGTTTGTTTAGCGGATTTTGACGCCGATCATGCCTGCCACGTCATGAGATCTGAGATGTCGGCCAGCAGTCGGTCAAGTTCCCTGAGGTCGTGGCGGTCCATTCCATGCCTGCCGGGCGAGCGCACCGTTGCCGACTCGATGACGCCTCGGCGCACCAGAATTTCCTTGAACGCCTCGATGCTCGTGCCCTTCCCCAGATGCTCGAGCATTTGCTTCTTCGACATGACCATCATGGTCGCGCGGCGGTAATCGGGGAAGCGGCAGAAACTCGACTTCACTTCCTCACCGGTGATGCAGCAGGTGTCCTCGACCTCGAGCTCCTGCTGGGGAGCGGTGAAGGAAAACTCCGTAGCGGTGTCTGCGTCGTTCGACGACTTGGCCATTCTGTCCTCCCAGCCGAAGGCCGGATTGCCCTGTGGGTCAGTACCTTATGAGAGCGTTCTAAAATAGGTAAATCGCCGCTTTCGGCAAGTCGGCCACATGGCCTCAGAACGGCAGATCGTCGAACCGGGAGAGCACGTCCGGACCGTTCTCGGTCACGGCGATGGTGTGCTCGAACTGGGCTGAGAGCTTGCCGTCTCCCGTCACTGCGGTCCAGTTGTCCTCCAGGACTGTGACATCGGGGATCCCCTGGTTGACCATGGGCTCCACGGTGAACACGATGCCCGGTTCCAGGCGGCGGCCCGTCTGGGGCTGGCCGAAGTGGAGCAGCTGGGGCTCCTCGTGAAAGGCGCGGCCGATCCCGTGGCCGCAATACTCGCGCACGACCGAATATCCCTCGCCCTCGACAAAGCTCTGTATCACGTGACCTACATCGCCCAACCGGTTGCCGGTCACACAGGCCTGCATCCCCAGCTCCATGGATTGGCTGGTCGCATCGAGGAGACGACGCGCTTCTTCGGTGGGCTCGCCCACGGCAAAGGACACGTTCATGTCGCCGTGATAGCCGCCTTTCTTCACGGCGATGTCAACGGAGAGGATGTCCCCTTCTGACAGTACCCGGTCTCCCGGTATGCCGTGGACGACGACCTCGTTGACGGAGACGCATATGCTCTTGGGAAAACCGCGATACCCCTTGGCGCTGGGAGTGCCTCCCTGCGAGCGTATGTAATCGTCGGCGACGTCGTCGAGATGCCCGGTGGTGACGCCCGGGCGCACTTCGCGCTGAACTGCCGCCATCGCCTCTGCAGCTAGGCGACAGCTCGTGCGTATGTCCTCTATCTCCCGCGACGACTTCAGGTGGATCATCGACCGCGTACCCGCTGTTCCCTTCGGTGTTTCCTTAGTTTTTGCCTCGACCTAGGTGAGGTGTTGAAAATCGCTCGCCCATTTCACTCCTGTCAAGATTCTCTCCACCAGCAGCAGGCGCATGTCTGATCCGCTCGTCTCGGTGCTGTTGCCGATCTTCAACGCGGAA